>CAZIXH010000077.1:0-9807 GCA_964543055.1 uncultured bacterium | reverse complement strand
TCAGGGCACTCTGAATGTCCAGGAGCCCCGCCCCGCACTCCCCGCCCTGCACCCTGCGGCATCCTTTGGGGTTGGCGGTAGCCAGCAGGATGGCCTTGTAGTCGGAGGGGGTCAGACGGGGGTTTTTGTCCATCATGCGGGCCACCGCGCCCGCCACGAACGGGGCGGCAAAGCTGGTGCCGGTGTAATAGTCCGCACCGCCGCTGGGGTCGAGGGCATAGACGGCCTCGCCGGGGGCTACCAGGTCGGTGTAGCCCTGGGCGGTGGCGAAGCTCGAGGTCTGTAGTCCGCTGTTCACCGAACCCACCGCAACCAGCCCCTCGATGGTGCGGCTATAGGCGGCGGGGTAGTTGGGCAGGTTGCGGCGAGGGCCGCTGAAACCACGGGTGTTGCCCGCCGAGGCCACCGTCACCACCCCGGACTGGCTCAGGTCGTAGAGGGCCAGCTCGAGCACTTTGGAGTTGAGCAGGGTGCCCAAGCTGGTGTTGATGACCCGTGCCCCCTGGCTGGCAGCGTAGCAGAGGCCACGGGCCACCGTAACGTCGCTACCCTTGCCCCGCGCATCGTTGGTCTTGACCGGCAGCACCACCGCGCCCTCAGCTACCCCCAGGGATGGCCTGGCTGCGATGAGGCCCGCAACACCCGTGCCGTGGCCCCGCTGGCCGTGTTGGGGGTGGACAAAGTCGTCCTCGGTGCTGCCGCTGCCGGTGTAGTCGGCCCCACCCTGGAGGGAAAACGCGCCCACAGGGCTTACCCCGGTGTCCAGCACCCCCACCAGCGGGTTGGAGGAGAGCGAACCACGCGCCGGGTTTACGGCCTGGTACGCCCAGTCGGGTGTAGCCCGCTGAGCGGGGGCACTCCCCTGGTCGCCATAGAGCCCTACCTGGGGGTTCACCCCGTACAAGGCGTTGCGGCCCGTTACCTGCGCGGCAGCAGCCTGTAACTTCTGGATGGCAGTGAACACGTCCATGCTGCTGGGCACGCGGTACTGCACCAGGGTCTTGCCGCAGGCCAGGCTCGAGCCGCTCACACTATCCAGCCCATGGGCGGCAATCAGGCTCAGCCCCGCCAGGTTGGCAATACGCTCGAGGTTGGGCAGGCATTCGGGGGTCTGGTTGCCAGGGCAGTCGAAAATCCCCACCACCTGGCTGGGGTCGTAGTCCAGTTCGGGCGAGAGCTGGTCAAACTCGGGCGCCGGCTTCCAATCCAGCAGCGGGGCTGTTAGGCTGTGCGCCCTCTCGGGGGACGCAGGAAAGATGCGATTGCTGCAAGCTGCCAGTGCCAATAAGCTGACCAGTGCAAGGATGATTCGGTTCATAAGCTTCTCCCTTTCATCGAACACCAGACATTGGTAGCAAACCCGGCATGACTGGAGGATGACTGGGTACATTACGTCGCACCGTGTGCGTCGCAATGGTGGAAAGCACATTGAGAGCAGGGCGGCTATTCGGTTGGGTCGGAATCCCTTAGCTGTTGCAGCAGGGCCAGAGCCTGGGCCAGGAGCTCGGGCCGTTGCAGCAGGCGGCTGGCATCCAGCAGCAGGCGGGCCTCCTCGTAGGGGTCGCCGGTTTCCCGGATGGCCTTTAGAGCCGCCTCGAGGTGGCCCTCCAGCAGCAACTGGGCGGCGCGGGTGGTGGGGGCCGGGTGTAGCTCCAGCGCCTGCTCGGCCAGCCCAGGCTGGGCTTGCAGGCGGGCCAGCCGGGCCCAGGCCTCGGCCTCGCGCATGGGATAGCGGCCCGCCTGGGCGGCGCGGGTGGCCATCTGGTAGGGCTTTAGGGCCTGTGCGGGGCGGTGTTGCAGCACCTCGAGTTCGCCCGCGTACCAGTGCAGGTCGGCCTCGTAGTAGGGGTTGTTGGTGTCGGCCAGGGCCTGTAGAGCACGGTTCAGGTTCAGCCGGGCGCTATCGTACTCGCCCAGGCGTAGCTGGGCTTCGACCAGGTTGCCCAGGGCCATACCCTGCATCAGGGGGTTGAGCCGGGCCTCCGGGGTTGCCTGGGCGGTCTGGTAGGAAGCCTTGGCCTGCCGGTATTTGCCCTGGCCGAACTGCACCGCGCCTAGGTTGTTGTGCAGGTAAAAGGTGGGCAGTCCGGCCTGGCTGGGCTGGGCCAGCTCGAGCGCCTGGCGGAAGTAGCCCTCGGCCCGCTCCAGTTGCCCCAGCCGCCAGCTCAGGTTGCCCATGTTGTTGAGCGTGCGTACCACGTTGCTCGCATAGCCCAGTTTTTTCCACAGCACCAGGGCTTCCTCGAGCAAAGCCTGAGCGCCGGGCTGGTGGCGCTCAATCAGCACCGAGGCCAGGTTTTGCAGCGAACCGGCTACCCGGGCCTCGTCCTCCAGGCTGCGGCGAATCTGTAGGGCCAGGCGGTGGTGGGCCTCGGCCTGGGCAAAGTCGCGCTGCATGCGGGCCGCCTCGCCCAGGTAGTTGAGGGCATCGGCCCGAGCTGCCTGAGCGTCCCTCGAGTCGAGGTCGCCCAGCACCTCGAGGGCCATCTGGGCTGCCCCCTGTGCGCCCCTGGCATCGCCAAAACCCAGCACCTGCAAGGCGGCCCGGCTGTTCCAGACACTGGCCTGGAGCACCGGCCCTACTTCACCCAGCAGCTCTTCGGCCCGGTTCAGGGTAGCGGCGGCCTCGGGGTAGTGCAGGTGACGCTCTTCCATCCGCGCCCTCTGGACCAGAATCCGCACCTGGCTGGCCTCGTCCGGGGCTAGCTGCAAGGCCCGCTCAAACCACTGCCTCCCGGTCTCCTGCTGCCCCCGCAGGAAGTGCAGGGTGGCGGCCTGGGTAAAGGCCTCGAGGGCTTTGTCCAGCGGCTGGTCGTGCAGGGCCCCGCCGGGGGCACTTAGGGCAGTCCAGTAGTGCTCGGCGGCGGGCTCGGGGGGCAGAAACTGAGCGGTGCGCCAGTGCAGCAGGGTGCGCACGGCCTGGGGAATGCCGTTCAGGGTAGCCTCGTAGATCAGATCGTGGGCGAAGCGGTGGCCCACGAGTACCTGGTTGGCCTCGAGCTCGGCCCAGGGTTCGGTCAGATGCATGGGCCCCACCTCCAGCACCTTTGCGGCCAGGCCGGGGCTGAAGTTGGAGCCTGCAATAGCAGCAGTACGGGCCAGGTTCAGCGCACCCGGCGAAAGGCGCCCCAGACGGTGCTGGATCAGGGTCTGGGCTTTTTTGGAGCTGGGCAGACCCCTGGAATGGGGCTGGTGCAGCCCCCCGGCTTCCCACAGGTTGCGCAGGGTCTCGAGCACCAGAAACGGATTGCCTCCGGTGTGCTTGAACAGGGCCTCGGACAAGCCCGCCGGGGGAATTTCCAGGCTCTCCAGCAATTCCCCAATGGCGGCCTGATCCAGGGGCCCTACCTCGAGCAGTACCGCCTGGTTGTTCTCGAGCAGTTCGTTCAAAAAACCCTGTACCCCCGGAGGTAGCTCGCCAGTCCGGTAGGTGAGGATGCACTGGGGGTGGCCCTGGGCAAACACAAACTGCCAGGCTTCGAGGCTGGCAGGGTCGAAGTATTGCAGGTCGTCGAGGGCCACCGGCCCCATGCCTTCGGCCATAGCCAGACGCATCAGCTCGGCCTTGGCTTGCAAGAAGCGCAGCCGGTCAGCCTCGGACTGAATGGGGCCGGGGGCCTGCCCCAGCTCGGGCACGATGCGGCTCAGCTCGGTGCGCACCCAGTCGGGCAGTGGCAGCGCGGGCAGGTGTTCGAGCAGTTGCCGGTAAATGCGGCTATGGCTGGCATAGGGTATCCCGTGGTCGCTGGGGCGGCCCTCGAGGGCCAGGTACGCACCCCTGGCGCCCAGGAACTCCTGCATCAGGCGGCTCTTGCCCACCCCTGGCGGCCCGCTCAGGATCAGGTGCTGGCCCGCCAACCAGGCCCTTTCCATCTGCCGCAGCAAGGCCTCGCGTCCTACTGCGTGGGGTGGGCGCAGCAGGCCCAGAGGCATTTCATTGCGCTCGAGGGCGCGGGCTTCCAGGCGCTCCCCCTGATCAATCTGCCGGGCCAGGGCCTGGGTCTCGGGCAGGGGCTGGGTGCCCAGCTCCTTGCGCAGAATTTCCTGGCAACGGTGGTAGGCAGCCAGTGCGGCCCCCCGGTCGCCCAGCAAGTACAGTAGCCGCATCACCCGGCGGTGGGCGGCCTCGGAGATGGGGTCAAGGTCCAGCAGGCTGCGGGCATGGTGCAGCGCCTCGCGGTACTCGCCGTTTTGCTCTGCGGCATCGGCCAGGGCCGCCAGCGATCGGCGGCGCAGGTCGTCCAGGTACTCGCGGCGGGTAATGAGCCAGTCCTCGAGCTCAGGGCAGTCGTCGTAGTCGAGGCCCTCCAGCAGCTGGCCCTGGCCCTGCACCACCTCGGCGTGCCGCCCGGCGAAGTGGGCCAGCTCGAGCTCGGTTACATCGGTGGCAATACCCTGCAAGCTGAGGGTATCGCTCCCGGTTACCCACCCCTCACCACCCACCTGACGCAGCCGCCTGAGCACCTGGGAGAGATTGTTGCGGGCGGTGGACTCGGGCGAGTCGGGCCAGAGCAGCCCGGCCAACCTCGCGCGGGGGGTGGGCCCCTCCAGGGCCAGGTAGGCCAGCAGGGCGGCGGTCTTGCGCTCGAGGCGCAGGGGCGCCTGCCCTGGGCCTTGCAGCCGGGGGCTCTCCAGCAGAACCAGCCCCCAGGAGACTGCGCTGTCCCCCTGCGGTTGCATACCTTCATGCTAATAGACCCTGGCTTTCTCAGGTCAGGTTTTGCAACAATTCGAACTTCAGGCGCCCCTCGCGCCATTTCAAATACCGTAAAAAATAGCGCTCGCAAAACCTAAAGCGCAGGCTGTCTTTTTGAATCCCAGAGCACACCCCTCCCTGGCGGTCGGCGAAATAAGCCTCTCCCTTCCAAGGGGCGGTATCGCCGTCTACGATGCGGATAACTCCGGCAAGGTTGGTTCGTCGCCGTTTGGGACGAACCAACCCAATCTGGTAACGCCTTTCAACTTTAGCGACAGGCCACCAGGATGTTGTCAATGCCCCAGCGTTCATCCGGGCTGTTGGTTCTGGGGGTGAACACAAATATCAAACGGGCTCCAGTGCCCCTCGTGAAAAAGTCCTTGTCAAGAGTGAACGGCCCCTCATTGCGGAACAGGGCGCCGGGGTCATATAAGGGCCTGGTGACCTCCCTAGTTTCCATTCCGTTGACTGCTAATACCTGTAAAAACGCGGTTCCGGTGGCGCCAAAGAAACTCGTAAACTGTAGTTCCAGGTTGCCCGAGCAGGGAAAGCCCAGGTTGGGCATGAGCAGGATGTCGGTGGTTAGAACGGCGGTGTTATTGGCGCCGATCCGGCTGGCATTGGCGTAGGCCGCGCCATCGGTCTTGATCCAGTGGTCGCGCACCGGAGCAGAACTCTGGGAGGTGCTCCAGCCGCTGGGCAAGCTGCCTCCGGTGTAGGAGAAATCCTGGTACAGGCGCTCACCCAGCTCCACGTTCAGGGTAAAGGGTACAGTCTTGGGCGCACTCAGGCCGGGGTGCGAGGCCGTGATGGTAATGGTGTACGTACCCAACTCGGTGAGGCGGCTGAGGCGGATTTCCAGCGAACCGACACTGCCGGGGGTCACGTTAACCCTCTGCACGCTCGCGCCGGATGGTAGACCGGTGGCATCGAACAGCACCGCCTCGTTGAAACCATTTTGCGGGTCGGCAACACTCACCTGCAGGCTGCGGGACGAGTCCCGCAATCCGGCTCCACTGGGCATGGTTAGCGAGTTGGCAGTGGGGTTGGCTGGGTTGCGCACCTGAACGGTGAAGTCGGGCTGAAGCACCTCCACCGGGAGGCGTGTACTCACGTTGCGTCCGCCCAGGTTGACGGTCGAGAGGGTGAGCGTTTGAGGGCCCAGCGAAGCGGTTCCTTCGGCTTGCACATACAGCGTGGCCTCGCTTCCCGGCAGGGGGTTGGGGCTGATGCTGGCCCGCAGACCCGCCGGAGCCTCCACCCGAAGCTCAACCGGCCCGCTAAAGCCGCCCTGCCGCCGGATGCCGACTGTCCGGTTCGTTCCCAGGGTTCCGCGCAGCAGCGGAACGGGGTTTGGCGGTAGCACGAAGGCCACGGGCGGAACCTCGACCTCGAGTTGCAGCGCTGCGGTACGCACACGTCCGCCCGCGGTGGCCCGCAGCAGCAGGTCGTAGGTAGCGGGGGGCACGCTGGGGCCTATGCGCAGCTCGAGGTTGGCCGTGCTGGTACTTCCCGATAGCTCGGTGGGGGTAAAGGTAGCCTGCACCCGATCCGGCCCGCTGCCTACAATGCCACCCTCCAGGGCCAGTTGCACCGTTTCGGCAAATCCCCCCTGCCGCCTCAGGGTAAGGGGCACGGTCAGGGTGCGGTCGGGTGGGCTGGTCAGGCTCGAGGAGCCCTCGGGGCTCACCGAGAAATCTTGCAAGGCGCTTACGCTCAGGCTAAACGAGGCGGTCCGGCTTACCCCTTCAGCCTGTCCCCTGAGGGTGAGGGCCAGGGTACCGGGGGCCACGCTGGCGGCTACCGCTATGGAAAGGGTGGTACTCGACACTCCCTCCGCAACCGTGCGGGGCGCAGCCGAGATGCCCTGGGGGGGGTCGGCCAGCTCGAGCTGAACCGGGCCGCCAAAGCCCGGCCCACGCTCCACCTGCACCGCCAGAATTGCGTTTTGACCCTGGACAACGCTGGGGCTGTTCTGCACGCGCAGGCTGAACTCCACCGGAGCGGCCTGCACGCTAAGTTTCAGGGGGGTGGTTTTGACCAGGTCGCCGCCGGTGGCCTTGAGGGTGAGCTCGACTGCCCCCAGCGCTGCGGTTGTGCCCACTTGTAGGGCAAGCTGACCGCTGGAAGCCCCGTCAGGGATATTGAAGCTGGGGGCGCTGAGGCCCGCCGGGGGGTTGCTCAGCTCGAGCGTCACGGCCCCCGCAAAGCCATTCAGGCGGTTGATGCTAATGGGAATATTGGCACCCGAACCCCGCCGCACCTCCACGGCCTGGGCAGGTGCCCCAATCTGGAAGTCGGGCGGCGCGTTTCGACAGGCCCCGAGTGCCAGCAACGCAAAAAGCCCCACCAGCCTGAACCAAGCGAAGACTCTAAATTCCATTCAAACCTCCTTTGCGGGTCAGCGCACGGAAACGCTTTGAAACCAGCCGCTCCATTAGCACTGACCCCGTCAATGCACGGCTACTTCTTCAGGTAAGACCCTCAGTTGATGCAGACCAGGTCCACCGGGACTTCAAACACCAGGTTGCGGGAGATCTGCTCGAGGCGCAGGGTGATGCGCCCCAGTCCACTTCCACCGGGTGTCCAGACGGTGGTGAGGATCTCCCTCCCCCCTCTACGAATCTCGGTAACGACCCCACTGCTATTCCGCCACGACCAGCGAAGGTCGTTGGTAGCCGGATCGCTGCCGTCCAGTTGGCCTTCCAGCGTTACGGTGCCTTGTGAGCAGTAGTTTGGGGGAATCGTGTTGGCTTGGGGGGAGAGAATCCGCAAGCTGGGAGCTGGCTGCACGTTGATTTCAACCCTGGCGGAGGCGCTGGCCCCCCGTGGGTCGGTGGCGGTCAGGGTCAGGGTGCGTGAGCCAGGGGTCTGGAAAGTAACGGTGGGGCTGCCGCAGGCATTACCCGGCAGCAGGGGTGTATCCAGGGTATTGCTGCTGCTCCAGCGCAGGGCCGTGCAGGGCAGTAGGCCGGTAGCGAAGTCCCCGTCATCCAGGTCAAAGGCGCTGCCGGACAGCACGATAGGCACCAGGGCGAAGGCTTGCTGGTTTGACCTGGGCGAGGTAATGAGGGGCGTGTCGGGCGGGCTGTTGGGGCTCTCCAACTTGAGCAGCTCGATGTCGGGGGCAAACAAATCGAGCTTGACGTCCTTGAACAGCGGTGAGAGGTCGGCCTTGAAGCCAAAGCGCAGCCCTGCCACCAGCTTCCACCAGGGGTTGCGGGGTATCTCAAGGTCAAACTTGGCGAAAACCTGCACTACCAGGGCTGCGTTGATGGTGCCGTAAAAGGTCAGGCCAGGTGAAGCGCTGGCAAAAGCCTCGAGGGCAAATTTGATGCGCAGGTTATCTTTCTCTATTGGGCTTATGGGCGTCCAGTTGCCCTGTCTGTCGTTGATCAGGCTCCAGCCTGGACCTTTGAGGTAGCTCACCCCTGTGCGCAAGCTGGACTCATGCTTGACCCCGAAACTTACCTTGAATTCGTACTTGCCGCTTACCCCCACGCTCACCACAAAAGATGGCTGCATCACCACCGGCACCGGGCCTATATGGAAGGTGACCGTTGGCCCCAGCAAGCGCAGAATCTCCACTTCTTTTTTCAGGGTGATGCTACCCTCGAGGTTCACCTTGAGCTTGGCTTCCTGGGCAATGGCTACCCCTGCCTCAAAGCGTTGCACATCAAAAAGAGGCCGCACATCCAGATTGAAGAACAGGCTGGGGTCCAGCCGAACACACCCCTCGGCGCTGATCTTGGCCACCACCTTGACCTTGCCGGTGTCGTCGATTTCCTCCTTCTTGGCAATCTCCACGTTGGGTATGTCTATGGTCAGGCCACGGGTGCCGTTCTTCTGGCAATCCGCCACGGCCTGGAGGCTCACCTGACCCGGCTGGCGTAGCCTGACGCCTTCCACCAGGGGCTGGGCGGTATAAGCATTGGGGTCGTCTATCTTCTGAGAAGCCTGAATGGAGCCTTGCTGCAGGGTCTCGGCCAGCTCTGCACCCTCGGTCTCCACCACCAGCCCCGCCCCATCGGGCTGCACACTTCGCACCTTGCGCAAGTAGCCCGCAGGCGCGCCAGGGCCCGGCTCGCTAACCACAATGTCGCCGGGCCTCAGGCTGGCAAGTTGTGGGGTCAGGCTGGTATAACGCAAAGTACCGGTGCTGGGGTTATAGGCCTGCAGGGCAGCCCGTGTAGCCCCGTCCACTACTCGAGTGTTTTCGGCCAGCACCACCGGCGTACCGGCGGCGGTCGAGGCTTTGAGCTCAACTGGCGAGCCCGCATCGCTTCCGCGCAACGGGCGAATGCGATAGGTGTACAAGGTGTTGGGCTGGAGTGCCCGGTGGATATAGGAGGTGGTTTCTGCACCAAGATCGGCCAGTTTGCTGAAGCCACTGTCGCGGGCCACTTCAAGCACGTAGCCGCTCACCCCCCCAGCGCGGTCCCAGGCCAGCTCGATCTGATTGGACTCGGCCCTTGCCACCCGGAAGTTGGCTGGAACACTGCCGGGAGGCGTCACCGTGATGGTGGTCTTGGCCTGGCTCGAGCCCGCTTTGTTGGTGGCAGTCAGGGTATATTCGGTGGTCTGGTTGGGCCTGACGGTCACACTGGTTCCGCTCACCGTACCCACGTCGGGGGCAATCGTGATGCTTTCCGCATTGGTTACGTTCCAGGAAAGCTGCACCGCCTCCCCTGGAAAAATCTGATTGGGCGTGGCGGAAAAACTACCAATGACTGGCGAAGGGCCCGGGTTGGTGCACCCCCACAGCACCAGGGCCAATAGGGCCATCAGTACGGTATTGCCAAAGGGTGGTCTCATACATCCTCCTGATGTCTACCAACGAAGCTCCTGGCTCTCTAAACCTTCCCCTGCACCAGGAAACCTTCGTTACCTTGACCGTAGACAAGGCGGCGTGACTGGAGCGTGACTGCAAAAAAACAGACCCCCGCAGGGGTCTTAATGTAGGATTGAACGCTTACTTTTTAGCCCGCTCGAGGCTCCGCAGCATACTGGGGGCGAACAAACTACCTCTCCTGAAGTTTACCCCGGAGGCTTGAGAACCCCGACGCTGCTTGAGATAGCTGGATGTTGATTCCGCTACGCGGCGGTTTGAC
>CAZIXH010000076.1:0-3029 GCA_964543055.1 uncultured bacterium | reverse complement strand
GACCGGCCCCTTTTTTATGTAAAGCAGAAGACGGCAAACGGACTTTAGAAAGGCCTCGTGGGCTCGGCAATGCCGTGCCCTGGGGCGTAGCCCGCCATCTCGAAGTCTAGCTTGACCAGACCGGCAGGCAGGTTTTGCAGGATGAACTCGCCTCGGTTGTCAGTGGTGGCCGTTCGGCTGCTGCCCACCACCCGCACCGTTACACCCGCGAGCCGCACCCCGGAGCCAATATCGGTCACCAGGCCGGCCACCGTGTTGGGGGCGCTGGGGGCGGTGTTGCCCCCGCCATTGTTGTCGCCACCACAAGCCGCCAAAAAGCCCAGCAACGCTACCAAACCTAGAGTCTTCTTCATGGTTTCCTCCTGCTTCCCAAAAGCATTAGTGCCGCTCAACCACCACCACATCAAACGAGAGGCCATCAATCGGGATGGCCCGCAGAACTCTGGAACTTTTTAAGTCGAACACCAACAGATGGCCCTCGGTGCCGCTGCTGACGATGTAGGCCAGGCGTCCGTCCGGCGAAAGGGCCGCGTGGGTGGGGTTGACGAAGGTCTTGCCGGCAAGCTCGAGCCGGTGGTTTTCGCTGGCACCGGTCTCGAGGTTCAGCAGCGAGACCGCGTTGGAGTAGTAGTTGAGCGAGAGAACCTGCCCCTCCCCTACCCGCAACATCCCCAGGGGCCCCGGCGTGACGGTAAAGCCTCGGGGGGCAGCGCCCGGCGTGTGCAGGCTGAGGGTGTTGGACTCGAAGTTGGAGACCAAAGCCCCCTCTTCCAGCGGCAACACAAACGCGGGGTCGGAGCCGGTGGGGGCTTCGGCCAGGGTCTGCCAGGTTTGCTCGTCGAGCCAGCGCACCGCGCTGGCCTCGGTGCTGGGCTGGCGGGGGCGCAGGGCCACCACCAATTTGGAACCCACGCGGGCCAGGTCGGCGGCCTCGTTGGCTGAACCGGAGGGAGGCAGGCGCTCGGAGCGCACGATTGCCCCATCTTGCAGGCTAATCTCGCTCAGGAGCCCCTGGCGGATGTGCGAGATGAAGAGCCTGGAAGCGTCGCTCGAGAGGGCAATCCCCACGGGCCGCTCCCCCACAATGAAGGGTTTGGCCCCGCCGGGGTTGTGGCAGGCAAAGCAGGTGGTCTGGGCAAAAGCGCCCTGGTCGAAGTGGGCCTGGATGAGGGTGCCGTCGGCGCGTCTTTCAGGTACGGGGGCCGTGAGGAAGGTGCGGGTTACTGCCAGCGAGCCAACGTCTACCTCCGCCACCGCCTGCGAGCCCACCAGCACCACATAGACCTTGCGGCCATCGGGTGAGAGTATCATCCGGTGCGGCAATCCGCCCACCGTGATGCGCTGGATGGTTTTACCCTGCGCAGGGTCTATCACCGCAACGGTGCTGGAGCCCGCCTGGCTCACCAGCACATAGTGGGGGCGGGCCGAAGGGGGGCTCGAGCAAGCCACCAATCCGATCAAACCCAAGAGCATTCCAACACGCATCCAAGGCCTCCCCCTACTGCCGCTTGCGATAGCTGTTCCAGCCCGCACGGTTGACGCAGACCGCAAACTGCCACCGATGCTGGGGCCACTCGCAGCCCAACTGGAACCCCACCGACTCGGTAAAGCCAAACTTGTAATAGGCCGTCAGAGGTTTGAGATTGTAGCGCTTGGTCCCTGCAAAGCTGCCGCAGCCCTCGCCCCGAACCTGGACGATCAGGCGGGCCTCGCTGGCCTGGAAGCGCACGTCACCCGTGTAGGTATTGTTGTTGACATTCAACACCTGGAAGAGGGCGCTGCCCTTTTCGTAGTAAATCAAGTCTTTTTTGCAAACCCCCTCAGTGTTGGCATCCTCAAAGACCTTAGCCAGTTCATAGCCGCCGGACACAAAGCGCAGCCAGCGGTTTTCCCTTGCGTTGTATTTGGGAATGTAAAAAGCCCCGGTTTGCGGGTTATAAAAGCCCGTATCGGAATCCTGGGCGTCGGCCCACAAACCCAGCAATTCACGGTAGGGCGGGTCTTGGCCCAATTGAAACCCCCCGGGCTGGGCGGGCGGCGGTAGCTCCAACATGGGATCGAGTTGCAGCAGCTTGAGGCTCAAGGGAAAGGGCCCGCCCTGGAGTTCCAGCTTCAGGGTGACTTCCTTGATCAGGGTCTCGTAGTACTCGAGGCTGGCATTAAACACCAGGGGGTTGTTGGGCAGGGTGCGTTTGCCGGGACTGGTGCAGTTAACGACGGTCAGGGTGCGCTGGCTGGGCCGCAGGACGAGCCGGTTATCCTGGATGGTTGCGGTTCCTACCGAGTCGTCGAGGTAGCTGACGCGGGCACAACTCGAGCTCACCCCCTGGGTGTAGTGCTGCAAGGCATAGCGCCCATCGGCATGCAAAATCAGCTTGACCGAAAAACCGCTACCAAGACGGAACCGCTCGCCCGTCACGGTGTTGGTGTAGTCGTCGGCAGAGCTCACCGTTTGTTGCCAGACGCCCACCAGCAGGGCGGGGAAACCCTGGTTCTGTGCCCGAGTCGGGCTGGGGTTTCCAGCTAAAATCAAACATCCCAGCGTGAACAGAGCGGCTTTAGGTGTGCCCACATGCCCTCCTTTCTTTACCGCCGCTGGTAGGTGTACCAGGGGTTGGCCTCATAGCAGACGGCAAAACCCCAGAAGTGCGTGGGGTACTGGCAGCCCAGCATCAAGCTCTCCCCGCCCTGGGGCAGGGTGTAGCTCCAGCGGTGGTAGCGGGTGAGGGGCTGCACGGTGTAGGTTTGCACCCCGTCTTCGGCTCCGCACTCGCGGATCCGCACAATCAGCCGGGCCTCGCTAGGGGTCATTCGCACATCCCCCTGGTAGGTGTCGCTGCCGCGCTGGTCGGTGACTTTGAACAGGGCCTGGCCCTTCTCGTAGTAGATCAGGTCTTTCTTGCAGACGCCGTCGAGGTTCACCCGCACATAGGCCATGCCCAGCTCGTAGCCCTCGGGCGAGAAGCGCACAAAGCGGTTCTCTCCGCAGCAGTCGGGAAACTGGTAGGCCCCGGTCTGGGGGTTGTAGA
>CAZIXH010000075.1:0-9235 GCA_964543055.1 uncultured bacterium | reverse complement strand
TCTCGGTACGGGATCGGAACGGGCTCTGGATTACCCGCTCGGGTGTTCAGAAGGCCCACCTGACCCCGGACGACCTCCTCTGGCTTCCCCTGTTTCCCGACCCCCAGCGTGACCAGGGTGCCTCGGTGGAGCGGGTGGTTCACCGGGCCATCTACCAGCAAACCGACGCAACGGCAGTGGTACATGCCCACCCGCGCCACGCGATTGCGCTGTCGTTTCACCTGGAGGCCATTGTGCCCATTGACCTGGAAGGGCGTTACTACTTCGACCAGATTCCTGTGGTGGCCCCCCTGACTTCCTCGGGAACTGAAGAGGCAGCTCAGGCAGTGGCCGAAGCCCTGCGGAGCCACCGGGCCTGCATAGTGCGCGGCCATGGGGCCTTTATCAAGGGTACCGAGGAGATGCCGGAAAAAGCGCTCCTGCAAGCCTACTCGCTCATGACCAGCCTCGAGGAAGCGTGCGAGGTGCTTTTTCTGGAACGCCTGTGGAGAGGGAATATCGGCTGAGCTTCCTCAACGGTTTGTAGAGGGGAAGGTGTCGGAGGTGTTTTTTTACGAACAACCCCAACTTCATTCGAATAAGCACCATACAGGCCGGTCATATCAGCGACCTGCATACTCCTCCCAGAGCCTATGGCTTTAGCCTTCGGCTCTCGGCGCTGGGTGTTGCTATTGGTATGCGAGCCTTGAAACCGATGAAACGGTACAGTAGAAGCCAATGAAGGTGCTCTTTATAGAAGGCAAAAACCTGGATGCCCTGCGAGGTTTGGCCCGGCGGTTTCCTCATCCCTATCGGTTGCTGTACCGAGCAGAACAGGAACTCTATCTGCTCGAGGTCTGGGCTTATGCCCCGGAAATGGAGCAGGCCGCCTCCGAGTTGGAGGGTTTTCGCTCCTGGAGTTTTGAGTTGCTCGAGGAGGGGGGCCGCGAACCCGGTTAGTGCCCCGCTTTGAGCCTTTGGCCTCAGGCCAACCTGGAATATTATGCGTGAAGAAATCGATTTAATTGCAGTGGACGATGGTGTCGAGGTTTACCTCGAGGACACCGGCCCCCTGGATGCCCCGGCCATTGTGGTGCTGCACGGGGGGCCTGGGGGCAGCAGTTATGCCCTTCGAGAAGGGCTTGAAGAATATTTGGAAGACTTCCGGGTACTCTACCTCGACCAGCGGGGGGGAGGTCGCAGCCCAGCGCTGCCAGAAGAGCCGGGCCTATTCACCTTGGATGCCCTGGTAGGCGACCTTGCGCATCTGCGCGACCATCTGGGTCTGGATACCTGGGTCTTGCTGGGGCACGGCTTTGGGGGGCTGCTGGCCCTGGAATATGCCCGTCGCTTCCCAGAGGCCACCGAGCAACTGCTGCTGATCAACCCCTGGACCAACTTTCCCTGGCTTGCGACCCAACTGTACCGGGCCTCGTTGGGGTTGCGCGGTATCGCAGACCAGGATGTCGAGGTGGAGCTGCCTGCGGATGGTGCCCGGCTGCTCCAGGAAGCGTTTGCCCATGTGGAGCCTAAAGCGGCTTTCGACAAGCTGATGTTTCCCAGCCTGCACAGCCGCATGGAGTATGAATGGATGGCGGAAGGCTCTACCGTGGTAGGGGCCGATACGCCTGGGGGGATGTTTGTGCTGAACGGGCTCTGGCGTTTGGACTACACCCCCTTTTTGCTGGAGGTACACGTCCCCAGCACGGTATTGTTGGGCTCACTGGACGCCAGTAGTTACCCGGAAGCCCAGACCATCACCGACCTTGTGGGAGGGCATCTGGAACTCATCGAAGGGGCAGGCCATTACCCCTGGATTGACCAGCCCCACGCTTTCGCCGAGGGATTTCAAAACGCGCTCCACAACGCTCCATAACTCATTTATTGGAAAATCTCTGGATTCCAGCAAAGGCCGCTTCAATTGTGACACCGTTACGGTTCGTTGATTATGAAGTGTTCGTAGAGCCCCCAATCTTAGCCCTACGCACACCCACCGGGCCTATTTGGCCTCACGCTTAAGGGCGTGATTGACCTGCAGGGCTTTAGAGGATGGGCTGCGCTGTGTGAGCAGCCCTTCCTGCATCTGCTGCGCCAGGGTAAGGTTTCAAGCCGTGCCCTCGAGCGCTGGCTGGTGCAGGAGATGTATCTGAACGAAGCCATGCTGGGGCTGCAAACTTCATTGTTGCGCCGGGCGCCGCAGCGACACCGCCTGATCAAAATTAACGCGCTGCTGTTCACGGTAGAGGAACTGGACTGGCTGGCCAACCTCGAGCTGCCCCTGGGGCCTGTTCATCCGCTCCGACAACACTACCTGGATTTTTTGCAGGGTCTCGAGCACGCCCCTTATGCGATGGGTACTGTGGCCCATTGGGCCAGGCATCGGGCTTTTTTCGATGCCTGGAGTTCGCTTCTGCCCGGCGATGAGGATGTGGAAGATTTGAGCGGGCTGGCCGACGAAATTACCCAACACTGGATGGCCCCTGAAGCCCAGGCCCTGATTCACGATTTTGGTAGCCTGGCCCTGGAGGTTTCTGATGAACTCCTGCCAGAGGAAGTGGATCGGGTCGTGGGGCAGGTTTTGCAGCTCGAGCAGTCGGCCTGGGAAATGGCCCTGGAGTTTGCCCTGGAGGATGTTTCGGACCGGGGGAGAGGACAGTAATACCAACTCTGCGCGTGAGCGGCGCTAAACGCGCCCCTCACTTGCCGCGCCAGGGGGCGCGTCCGAGGGTCTCTTATATCGCTTTTGGGTCACTTCTGAGCAGATTTGATATAACCAGTTGGTTCTCTGTGGTTGTGCTCTGGCTCAAGCGCAATAGGCTAACCGAGCCGGTGCCAGGGGGAGCTACCCGACGACGTGCTCTACCCCGCACCCAAGGTTCTGAAAACCAGATCGCAGTAGTGGCGCGATAGCGACTCGAGGGTTAGCTTGCCGCCGGGCCGGTACCAGTGATACGTCCAGTTCAGGGCAGACAACACAAATAAGCTCGCCAGGCGCACATCTTCTACCTGAAACTGACCTGATTTGACCCCTGCTTCGATGATCTTGCGGAAGTGGCCCTCGTAGACATCCCGGCGGGCTGTGATTTTGCTTTGCAGGTCGGGGTTGAGGAACTTCCACTCGTGAAAAAACACGGTAGCGTTGTCCAGCTCGCGCACAATCACTTCCAGGTGCCCCCGGATGAGGCGCTCGAGCCGTTCTTTGGGTGGGAGGTGGGTCGGAATCGCCTCCGCATTGCTCAAAAACTCATCTGCAGCCCGATTAACCAGCTCGAACAGTACTTCTTCCTTCGACTCGATGTGTGCGTAGAGGCTGCCCCCTTGCAGGTTGACTGCGCGGGCCAGGTCGCGCATGGAAGTTGCATGAAAACCCTGGCGGCTAAAAAGCTGGCCTGCCGCATCCAGGATTTCGTCACGACGGGTGACCTTCTCCAACTTACCCTCTTCAAACGAACGATTGTTTGACACCTTGGCGCAGAGTATAGGACGTGTACAGAGCAGCGTCAACGCTGCAGGCACAAATTCGCACATGGCTTTGTCCTTGCCGGCTGGTTTGTCCTTCTTGACGCTTGGGAATGCGAAGCCTACAATACAGCTTGCTGCTGTTGCGGCGTGGTGAGCGTAGCTCAGCCGGTTAGAGCACCGGTCTGTGGAACCGGGGGTCGTGGGTTCAAGTCCCATCGCTCACCCCAAATCAGGGAACGGGGGTCTGGGGTCAAGGTACAGGAAGGAACAAAACCTAACCCCTGTCCCCTAATCCCTGCTCTCTAGCGCGGATGGTGGAACTGGTAGACACGCAAGACTTAGGATCTTGTGCCGCAAGGTGTGGGGGTTCAAGTCCCCCTCCGCGCACCACTGAACCCTGGAAAATTCCGGGGTTTTTTGTTTTTGCAGCGCTAGACACAGATGCTAGAAGCGATCAAGATAAAACCCCCCTCCCATCGGGAGAGGGGTGGGGATGAGGGGCTTTTACGGCAGGAACGACCAGCCGTTGCGGTACTTGAGCAACAACATTTTTTCCACCAGCACCTTATTGAAGTCGCCCAGCACATTGGGCAGCATGATCTGGAACTTACGGGGCGGGAAGAGGTTATTGCCGAAGATGATGACTTCTTTGTTGCCCGCATCCATTACGCAGACCGCCGGCATGCTACCGAAGGATTTGCAGTGCAGGTTGTTGACGTTGCCATGCAGGATTTCCTTGATATTGGTGGTTGCGATTTTGGCCATCTCGTCGGTGGGGAAGCCGGTTTTGGGCACACCAAAGGCCACATCGCCCTTGAAGGGATTGGGCACCTTGGCGGCCAGCCCTACCGCAAAGACGTTGGGATAGTGGGTGCTCTGGTAGCCGTCGGAGACTTCCACAAAGCCTTTGGCATCCACCAGTTCAGGGGTTTTTTGCATCACTTCCACCCCTTCGAAGGGAGGAACCAGCATAGTGAACTTGGAAGGCAGCACTTCTCCGGTGGAGAGCACCACGCCATCGGGGCGTACCTCGGTGATGGCTGCATTGGCCCGGTAGTCAATGCCTTGCATCTTCAGGAACATCTTGAGCATGGCCTCGCCGCCGGACATGCCGCCAATGCCAAAGTGGCCTAGCTTAGGTTCGGGCGTGACCCAGGTAATGCTAACCTGGTTACGTTTACCGGCTTTACGAACCTGGTGGTCGAAGTTGAAGAGGTATTCGTAGCCGGCCCCCATGCAGCTAGCCCCCGGAACGGCGCCAATCACCACCGGGCCTGGGTTTTCCAGGAATTTCTTATAGGCTTCGTAGGTTTTCTCGGCATCGGGCGGGGTGAAAATGGAGTGGGAATAGCCTTTGGGCCCCAGGCCAGGCACGGCATCCCAGGCCAGCTTGGCCCCGGTGGCGATGACCAGGAAGTCGTAGTCGAGAACGGTGCCGTCGGCCAACGCCACCTTGTTTTCCGCAGGTTTGATTTGGGTGGCCTCGCCAAAGATAAACTCGATGCCCCCACGCCGGAAGGTACTCTCTGCATCAAAGGTAATGTCCGAAACCTTGCGGCGACCGAAGGGAACCCAGATCAGTGAGGGGATGTAAACAAACTCTTTTTGCCTTGAGACCACGATAATTCGTGCTTCTTTGCCCAGCTTGCGCTTGAGCTCGAAAGCACTGGTCATTCCGCCGAAGTTTCCACCGATTACCAGGATGGTTTTCATAGCTAGCTCCTTGGTTCTCAAGGTACTTCATACCTATGGGGGGTATGAAGGGTCAGTTGTCCCGCTCACTGGAGCGTGGAGTTCATCGCCTCTATATTCGAATCTCTGACGATCTTCAGGTCTGTGCCCTGCTTACAGGCGTGGCAATATACTTTTGTCTTTCTGCTTTGGGTGTATCTAAATCCTGCCTGGTGGTTGTAAACTAAGCACTTGGCGACCCCCAGGGGTCGAACTTGAGGTGTGTTGTGGCAGAAATTCTGGAACGCGAAGGCTACAAGGTGAAAATCAAGGTAGAGGTTCCGGCCAGCCAGGTCGAGCAAACCTATCAATCCGTGCTGAACGAGTATGCAGCGCAGGTCAAGCTGCCGGGGTTCCGCCCGGGCAAAGCCCCCAGCAAGGTGATTGAGGCCAAAATCGGTAAGGAGTCGCTACTTGAAGAGGTAAAGGAGGCCCTGCGGGATGAGACCTTCCCCAAGGCCGCTCAGGAGCTGTCGTTGCTGCCGGTAGGGGCCAGGGTACTCGAGGAGAACCTGACTTTTGGACAGCCCTTTGTGTACACCGTTGAAGTCGAGAACTATCCTGAAGTCAAGCTGCCCGACTGGCAAACCTTCAAGCTCGAGGTCGAAACCCCCGAAGTGACCGATGAGGTGGTGAATCGTGCCCTGGACGATTTGCGCCACCGTTATGGCGAAATGGTGGCGGTGGATCGGGAAGCCCAGGAAAAAGACAATGTCTTCATCGAGACCGATGATGGGGGACGCTTTCCGGTGGTGATGGAGAACGCTCAACCTCACGTACGCGAAGCCCTGTTGGGTAAAAAAGCTGGTGAAGAGGTGATTGTGCCCGTCAAGGATGGTGAAACCATCATCCGTGAGGTGAAGACCAAGGTACTGGAAGTCAAGGCCCTTCAACTACCCGAGTTGGATGACGAATTTGCCAAAACGGTGGGTGAAGATGACCTGGAAGCCCTCATCAATAAAGTGCGGGAAAGCCTCAAAGCTCAGTTTGAACGCGAGGTCCGCAACGCTAAGGCCAATCAGTTGCTGGACAAGCTTGCTGAGGCTATCGAAGTGGAGATTCCGCCCACCATGCAGGCTCGCGAGGAGCAAAGCCTGCTGCAAAGCCTGGCCGATGACCTCAAACAGCAGAAACTTGAACTGAGCGACTATATCGCCGAGCTCGAGAAGGACGGTAAGCTCGAGGAGTTCAAGCAAAACCTGAGCGCTAGCGCTACCAAGCGCTTACGCCGCTCGCTAGCTGTTGAGGCCCTGGCCGAAGAACTCAAAACGGAACTGAGTCAAGAGGAGTTTGGCGAGTTCCTGAACGAAATGGCTCGCTCCTACCGTACTACTCCAGCCCGCCTGCAAAACGAGTTGGGCCGGGATGCGATTGCCCGGCTGCGTATCCAGCGTTTGCACGATAAAGCGCTATTCGAAGCAGTGACCAGGATCGAGAGCTGATAGGCTGATAGATTGCTCACAGTAAATACGCCGTACACGCTCCCGACAGGGAGTGTGTACTGTCTGGGATTCATAAGGCTGCTGACCAAAGCTAATTTTTCGTAGTGGTATTTGAAAAGCCCTTTTTGTGCGGCGAAAACTCCTTTATGTGCGCTAACGCCCTCTTGACCTGGCATTCAGGCATAGAATAGAGCCGATATGGTAGTTCCCTACGTCATCGAACAGACTGCCCGTGGTGAGCGCGTCTACGATATCTATAGCCGCCTGCTTAAAGACCGCATCATTTTCCTGGGTACCCCCATAGACTCCCAGGTAGCCAACACCATTGTGGCGCAAATTCTCTTCCTGGCTGCGCAAAATCCCAATCAGGAAATCCGCATGTACATCAACTCACCGGGGGGGGACGTGGATGCCGGGTTAGCAATTTATGACACCATGCAGTTTGTCTCGGCGCCGGTCTCGACCATCTGTGTGGGCCTCGCGGCTTCTATGGGGGCTGTCTTGCTGGCGGCTGGGGCACCGGGCAAACGCTATGCATTGCCGCACTCCAAGGTCATGATTCACCAGCCCTGGGCCAGGGGCCTGGGCGGTCAAGCCACCGATATTGCGATCCAGGCCGAACAAATCCTCAAAACGCGAAAGGTACTCAACGGCATCATCGCACGTCACACCAATCAGCTTCTGGAAAAGGTCGAGCGCGATACCGAGCGTGACTACTACCTTACCGCAGAAGAAGCCGCCAGCTATGGATTGGTAGACCAGGTGGTTACCCGTGAGACGCAGTAAGCCTTCTTGTAGTTTCTGTGGACGCAAACACCCGGAAGTAGCTCATTTGATTGAGTCGCCGCTGGGCGAGGTCTTCATCTGCAACGAATGCGTGGAGCGGGCCAACGACCTGTTGGAAGCCGAACCCAAGCAAAGCTTTGTCGGGCCCAGCCATCTGCCGAAGCCCGCCGAGATCAAGAGCTTCCTCGACCAGTACGTGATTGGGCAAGAATTGCCCAAGAAAACCCTCTCGGTAGCGGTATATAACCACTACAAGCGCCTGATGCACCCCGAGGCCGAGGTGCAGAAGTCCAACGTACTCCTCATTGGCCCCACCGGAACCGGCAAAACCCTGCTGGCCGAGACCCTGGCCCGCATGCTGGATGTGCCTTTTGCCATCGCTGATGCCACTACCCTGACCGAAGCCGGTTACGTGGGCGAGGATGTAGAAAACGTACTGCTACGGCTTCTGCAAGCTGCCGATTTTGACGTTCAGGCTGCCGAGAAGGGCATTATCTACATTGACGAAATTGACAAGATTGCCCGCAAGTCGGAGAACCCCAGCCTGACCCGCGACGTCTCGGGAGAGGGGGTTCAGCAGGCCCTCTTGAAGATTGTGGAGGGCACCATTTCCAATGTGCCGCCTCAGGGGGGACGTAAGCATCCCCACCAGGAGTTCATTACCCTCAACACCAAGAACATTTTGTTCATTCTGGGCGGAGCTTTTGATGGCCTCGAGCGCATTGTGCTTTCGAGGGTGGACCAGAACCCCATTGGTTTCACCCGCCCCAAGAAAACGGAAGAGAAGCCTGAGCCCATCCCGGAAGACCTGGTACGTTATGGCCTGATCCCCGAGTTTGTGGGCCGGATGCCGGTGATGGTGCAGCTCGAGGCCCTCGACGAAGAAGCCCTGGTGCGCATTCTGACTGAGCCCAGGAATGCCCTTATCCGCCAGTACCAGGAGCTGCTACGCATGGAGGGCATCGAAATACGCTTTACACCGGCTGTGCTGCGCGAGATTGCCCGCCGGGCCCTTAAGCGCGGAACGGGTGCCCGCGGCCTGCGGGCGGTGATTGAAAAAGCCATGGTGGAGCTGATGTTCGAGCTACCCGGTTCGGGGGTCTCGGAAG
Organism: uncultured bacterium; assembly: GCA_964543055.1. Classification (GTDB taxonomy): domain Bacteria; phylum Deinococcota; class Deinococci; order Deinococcales; family Thermaceae; genus Meiothermus. The sequence goes on along the minus strand of CAZIXH010000075.1, from coordinate 726 downwards.
TGGTATTCGACCTGCCACACCTCGACAAGCCATTGAAGGCGCTCGAGGAAGCTCGTCTTCGTCAGGCTTCCTGATCGTACTGCTCGCCACGAACAGGGATAAGGAGCCTCGAGGCCGCCGCTCCCGCTTGTGAGCAAGCGCAATAGACTTTTGCTTCATGCACAAACGACATCCTATCGCGCCCTTCACAGACGTACCCGACCATCCTGTTGCGCCTACTACAGAGAAGGCTACTCCCATACAGCAGCATAGTCCGGGATGTCGCTTTCGGCGTAATTGCCCGATCTCTGTCCAGTAAAGATGGTGCGAAGCTTCGTGGAGGCTCGAGGCGGCCGCTGTGCTGTCCAGGACAGAGCTTTCTTGAAGGCGCATGGCTCAAAAGATGTGAAGAACGCTGAACGAGCCAGCGCTCGGCCTTGCGGCAGTCTAGAGACGTGATTATGGCTTGGCAGGGCTGCTGGTACCTCCCTGGTCACCCGATGGGGTCTGACCTGCCAGGGCCTTGTACAGAATCTCACGCCAGCGATCGTAGGCACGTTGGCCGGTGTACTTGTCGCCATTAACAAATCAGCTCGGGGTACCGGCTGTCGTTTATACACATCTGACGCTGCCGACGAGCTACCCTGTATAGATCTCGGTGGGCGCCCTCTCACTAAAAAAAAAACACATGTAGTAGATAGATGACGGGGGAAGAACAGAAGAGTGTGAAGAGGAAAATGAAATGGG
>CAZIXH010000074.1:0-4839 GCA_964543055.1 uncultured bacterium | reverse complement strand
TCCGATAGTTGCTGGATATTTGGAATGCTATTTATGTTTTTTTTTTTTTCAAGCAGAAGACGGCATACGATATCTAGTACGGTCTCGTGGGCTCGGTACGCGAGACCGTCACCAAGGTGATCGGCGAACTCACCCGTGAGGGTTACATCCGCTCCGGCTATGGCAAGCTGGTGCTGGAAAACCCCGGTGGCCTAGAACGCCTCTCCAAGGAAGCCGCCTGAAGAAACCTGTCACGCGCAAACAACAGGCGGATACAGGAGATAACCTCGAGGCCAGGCGGGCAGCACCGCGGTCTGGGAGCTACCCTGGTATCCCGCCAATCAGAGTGCGAAATGCCCTAAACCTCCGCCTTGCGGAGGTTTATTGCGTGGCCCCACAAACCCCTGTGCTCAATAGAGCGCTCTTCACAAAAATCAAGCCATCCGGGACCAAGAACCCTTTGCCCTGGACTGCACGGTAGCCGCCTGGATGAGCGGCCACGCCCGCGTAGAGCACGATAAAAGACTTCTCCCCCTGCGTAGGGGGAGAAGGAGCTTTTGCTGGCTCAGGTCAAGCTATCTTGGTGGCCTAGACCCCTACCCGGAGGAAGCTATCCACGTAGAACGGCCCCTCCCAGCGCTGGCCCCTGGGTTCGTTGAGAATGGTGATGCGGTTTTCCAGGCGGGGCTCCCAGGAGGGCTGGGTGCGCAGGTACTCAATCAACACCTCGGCATCGCTGAAGCCGGTGTCTACCCGGAAGCCTTTGGCATCGCGGAAGGAGGTAAAACCGTCGCCTCCTGCGGCGGTGAAGCTGTTGGTCACGATACGGTAGGTGGCATTCGGGTCGAGCGGCTGGAAACCGGTCTGAGTCTGGACTTGAGCCTGGGTCACGCGGCTCCCTGCCGGGCGGGCCATGTCGAAGGTGTAGCGGATACCGGCCACACCTGACAGGAAGCGGCCTGCGATCTGCTCCCACTGGGAAACCCCGTTTTCCAGGGCCGCCAGAATCTCGCTACCCTTTAGCTCGAGCACCGTCAGGGTATTACCAAAGGGTAGTACCTCGTTGACCTGCCCCACCGTGATGTTCCCTGCCGGAATGCTGGCCCGGATGCCCCCGCCGTTTTGCAGCGCGATGGTAGCCCCAGCCTGGCGGGTCTTCCAGAGCATGGCGTCGGCAATCAGGTTCGCCAGGTTGGTCTCGCGACGGCGCACATCGTTGCGTTCGCCGTTGAGGGCCACCGCTGCCCTGGAAACCACCTGCGCCCGCAGCGCAGCAATGGGCAGTCCATAGGCCGTAATAGCGTCCAGCGCAAAGCGATCTTCGGGTAGGTTAGCGGTCATCGGGATAACCTGGCCCTGGTGGGCTACCAGTTCGCCCTGGGCATTGAAGGTGACCTGCAAGCGGCCCACCACCTTGGCCCACTCCCAGGCTTGCACCACTAGCACATCCTTGTTCTCGGGGTTCTTGACGATGGTGGGGTAAGCACCACCGGGACGCAGTTCGGGGAAGGGGGTCTGACCCAGCAGGGTGTGGCTGTGACCGCCCACAATTACCTGCACTCCCGTCACCTTGCGGGCCAACTCCTGGTCTTGTGGGTAGCCCAGGTGCGAAAGCACCACAATGTTCTTCACGCCCCTGGCCAGCAATTCCACCACAGCCTGCTGGGTAGCCGGAACCGGGTCGGTAAAACGCACGTTGGGGCCGGGGCTCGAGAGGATGGTGGTCTCGGGGGTGGTGAGGCCAATGATGCCCACCCGCTGGCCCCCCACACTCACCACCGCGTAGGGCCGGATGCGCCCGGCCAGCTTAGGTTCCCTCGAGACGTCGGTATTGGCCGAGACCACCGGAAAGCGTACCCCGTTCAAAAAGTTCGCCAGCCCATCGGGCCCCAGGTTGTACTCGTGGTTACCGGGAGACATAGCCCGGATGCCCATGCGGTGCAAAAAGTAGCGGTCGGCCAGCCCCTGATACTGGCTGAAGTAGAGGGTTCCCTGGAACACATCCCCTGCGTGCAAGAACAGTGGGTTAGTCGCAGTGCCCCGCAACCGATCAAATAAGGAGATTACCCGGGCAAAGCCACCCAGGCGCTGGTTTTGTTGTCCCCCTAGGGTCAGGCCGCCAGTGGGCTCGAGGTGGGCGTGGGTATCGTTGATGTGGACGATAGTCATGGTGAAGTTGCCGCCATTCTGGGCCTTCGTCAGACCTGCCAGGGCAGCTCCACCAACCAAACCTGCTTTGAGTACGTCTCTACGGCGCATGATTCCTCCTCTGCTATACTGCCAAGTCATTCTATAACTGCCCACGGTCAACCATCTATCAGCGGCACACCGGAGCGAGTTTTGCTTTACTCATCGAGACGCAGATATCGCGATACCTTTGTGGTACAAAGGCCTAGTTGAATCACACACTCAGATGTGCAGGGCAAAGCTTTCTAAAAGTCGGATTTTTCAAGATATGTGAAGGCCGCTCTAAGTTTCTTGAAGACCCTATCAGAAGGTTCTCAGTTGTTATGCGTAGCCTCGAGCAGAAGCTAATTCTGTGCCATTGCTCAAGAGGTTCTATGCGGCGTACCCTTTTTTGCTTGTGTCTGGGGCTGGTAGCTTGCCAGGACTTTAGCCCAAACCCTCCCGGCCCGCCGGCCAATGGTGGTGAACCCAATCTCCGGTTAGTTCAGGTGGTCTCCTCTGGCCTGACCCAGCCGCTATACCTGACCCATGCCAGGGATGGCAGCGGAGACCTGTACGTGGTGGAAAAAGAAGGCCGCATACGCTTGATTGAGCGCGGCACCCTGCGTTCCCAGCCTTTCGTGGACATCACCAGCAAGACCTCCAAAGGGGGCGAACAGGGCTTGTTGGGCCTGGCCTTCCACCCCGACTACCGCAACAACGGTCTTTTTTACGTCAACTACACCAACAGTTCCGGCGATACCGTAATTGCCCGCTACTCCGCCAATCGCAGCAACAAGGTAGCCGATCCAGGCTCCGAGCAAATCGTGCTCAGCGTAGACCAGCCCTACGACAACCACAACGCCGGCTGGCTGGGCTTTGGCCCCGACGGGATGCTCTATATCCCTTTGGGGGACGGTGGCTCGGGTGGCGACCCGCAGAACTACGCCCAGCGCCTCGAGGCCCAAAGCGGGAACCGCCACCTGTTGGGCAAGGTGCTGCGCATTGACATCAACGGCACCGAACAGGGCCGCAGCTACCGTATTCCTCCCAATAACCCCAGCCTGGGCGGGCGGGTCTCGGAAATCTGGGACTATGGCCTGCGCAAGCCCTGGCGGGCTGGCTTCGGCCGGCAGACCGGCGACCTGTGGAATGGCGACGTAGGTCAGGGCAGCCAGGAAGAAATCAGCCTGGGAACGGGCAGCGGCAAGGGCCTCAACTACGGATGGAAGATCATGGTGGGCACCGCCTGCTACGACAACAGCATCGCCCCCGGCTGTAGCAGCAACAGCCTGACCCGGCCCGTGCATGCCTATGGGCGCGGCGATGGCTACTCGGTGACGGGTGGCTACATGTACCGAGGCTCGCGTTTCCCCCGCATGCAGGGCCGCTACTTCTTCACCGACTTTGGCACCGGCAACCTCTGGAGCCTGAACCTGGTGAACGGCACCTGGACGCGCAAGACCGAGGTTACCTCGGCGGGCAATGGCCTGGCCTCCTTTGGAGAGGACGAGCAGGGCGAGCTGTATGTAATAAGCCTGTTTTCCGGAACAATCTGGCGTCTGGAGGACCAGCCCTAGACATGGGCGAATCTGGTGTTCACACACACCGTTCTAACCCCCAACCAGTTACGCTTGGGTTCATGCGCATCTTGATGAGTTTCATGGTTTTGTTGTCGTCCCTCTCGCTTGCCCAGGGCATCCAGTTGACACCCGTAGCAAGCAACCTAAGCCGCCCCTTGTTTCTGACTTATTCCCCCGACGACACCAGACGGCTGTTCATCGTGGAGCAAGGCGGCACCATCCGCATTCTGCAAGAAGGGCGGCTACTGGCCGAGCCTTTCCTGGACGTAAGCAGTCTGGTTTCCTGCTGCGGTGAGCGGGGTTTGTTGGGCCTGGCCTTCCACCCCAACTTTCGCCAGAACAACCTTTTCTTCATCAACTACACCAACAGCCAGGGTAGTACCGTAGTGGCCCGCTACCGTGCGAATGGCAACCGTGCCGATCCAGCTTCCGCCCAGATCCTCCTGACCATCGAACAGCCCTACGCTAACCACAACGGGGGCATGATCGCCTTCGGCCCGGATAATATGCTCTACATCGGCATGGGCGACGGGGGCGCAGGGGGCGACCCCATCAACGCGGGCCAGCGGCTCGACACCCTGCTGGGCAAGATTCTTCGAATAGACGTCAACCGCAGCGAAGGCAACCGGGCTTATGCCATTCCCGCCGATAACCCCACCCTGGCCGGACGCAAGAGCGAAATCTGGTCATATGGGTGGCGCAACCCCTGGCGCTTCAGCTTCGACCGTCAGACCGGCGATATGTGGATTGCCGATGTGGGACAGAATGCCGTGGAGGAAGTGCACTTCCAGCCTGCCAGTAGCAAGGGAGGCGAGAACTACGGCTGGCGCATCATGGAGGGCGACCGGTGCTTCAACCCTCCCCAAAACTGCAACCGCGAGGGGCTGGTCATGCCCGTACTGACCTATACCCACGACCAGGGTCGCTCCATCACCGGGGGCTACCGCTACCGGGGCAGCGCCATGCCGGCCTTTCGCGGGGCCTACTTCTACGCCGACTACGTGAGTGGCCGCATCTGGGCCGCCACTCCGCAGGGTGACCGCTGGCAGAGCCGGGAAATTCTCCGAACCGACCTGAACATCAGCTCCTTTGGCGAGGATGCCGCTGGCGA
>CAZIXH010000073.1:0-3105 GCA_964543055.1 uncultured bacterium | reverse complement strand
GGGTTTTGGGGGCAGCTCGAGCGGGGGTTCCTCCGGTGGCGGTGGTTCCAGCGGTGCCCGATAGTAAACAAGGAGGGATAAGGTATGGAGATTCTGTTGATTCTAGTTGTGCTGGTAGTAGCCCTTTTCATCTTTTACTACAACCGCATCATCACCCTGGAAAATCGGGTCAATAACGCGCTTTCCCAGGTAGATGTGCAGCTCAAGCGGCGCAACGACCTGATACCCAACCTGGTCAACACCGTCAAGGGCTATGCCGCCCACGAGACCGGGGTCTTCGACCGCGTGACCCAGGCCCGCGAACGGATGCTCTCCGCCGGAAGCATCGAGGAAAAGTCGGCGGCCTCCAACCAGCTCACCCAGGCCCTGCGTAGCGTGTTTGCCATAGCTGAGGCCTACCCAGCGCTCAAGGCCGATGCTAACTTCCGCGAGTTGCAGGGGCAGCTCGAGGAAACCGAAAACAAAATTGCCTACTCCCGCCAGTTCTTCAACGACACCGTGCTGGACTTTAACAACACCGTCACCACCATCCCCGGTATGTTTGTGGCCCAGCCGCTGGGCAAGCGGGCCAAGCCCTTCTTCGAGACCGATGAAGCCACCCGCCAGGTTCCCAACGTGAATTTCTAGTGCAGCTCTTCTCACAACCGCCGCGATGGGCCCTGGGTATGTTGCTCCTGGCCCTCGGCGTTGTGCTCTCAGCCTGCTTCGAGGCCAATTTGCAGCTGGAGGTCAGACCCAGCGGCAGCCTGACCCACACCCTGACCCTGACCAAGCCTCAAGAAGCGCCCAACGGGGAATTATTCACTGACTTTACCAAGCAACTCCAATCCCAGGGCTGGCAGATTAGGCGCGAAGGAAATCACACCATCGCCACCCGCACCCTCGAGAATACCCGCGATACCGGTCTGGGTACGGGCGCCTTCCTGGAAGAACGTTTCAAGCTCACCCGCTCGGGTGGGTGGCTGGTCGAAACCTACCGGTTGGAGGTGAGCCTGGGCCAGCCCAACCCCATTTTTGCCAGTTTGCTCCCGGCAGGCCAAATCTTCTCCCTATTTACCCAAACCCTGCTGCCCAGACTCTCACTTTCACTAAAAACCCCGCTCACAGCCAGCCAGCACAATGCTAATCTGGTCGAGGGCCGCCGCTACACCTGGCAGGTGCGGCTGGATCGGGCCAACCACTACTACATCGAGTACCGGGTGGTGCGCTGGGATCGAATCGCCGCCATTGTACTTGGGGCGGGATTGTTGGTTCTGGGCGGACTTTTTTTGCAACGCAAGTCAAGGTCTTGAGATGCCGTCCAAGCCTCTTGGTTTCAAGTTTTGGCTGACGAGAATTCTGCCACTTTGCAGACAAGGGAAATTGGGGGGCTATGGCTTCTTAATACCAAATCTGCCCAGAAGTGACCCAAAAGCGATATACAAGTCCCTCGGACGCGCCCCCTGGCGCGGCAAGGGAGGGGCGCGTTTAGCGCCGCTCACGCGCAGAGTTGGTATTAGGTTCCGCGCTTTGCTCAGAATGACCCAGGATGGGGTTGTTTAGAGTTCATGCGCGAAACACAAAGATTAAAGCAATCAAGCTACGCAGTTGTGGTGGCCACAATCATTTAGGACACGTTCACCAAGCACGTTTCTTACGATGCGGCTCTATCCTTACCCCTTATCCTCGTTGTACAGTGGCACAGACGGTGGAAATATGTTTGAACCAGGGCTTTTGAAGGATAAAGTGGTACTGGTGACGGGGGGCGGTACAGGTCTGGGCCGCTCGATGAGCACGCGTTTTCTGGAGCTGGGGGCCAAAGTAGCCATCACCAGCCGTAGGGCCGAGACCATCGCCCAAGCCGCCCAGGAGATGATGCAACAGACCGGGGGGGAAGTTTTTGCTACGCCGGTAGACGTGCGCGACCCCGAGGCTGTGAAAACCATGGTAGACGCGGTAGAGGGGCACTTTGGCCGGATTGATGTGCTGGTGAACAACGCTGCGGGTAACTTCATCTCGCCTACCGAGCGGCTCTCCTACCGGGCCTTCGATGCGGTCTTGAACATTGTGTTGCACGGAACGGTGTACTGTACCCTCGAGGTCGGCAAGCGCTGGATTGCCCAGGGGCAGAAAGGCACCATGCTCAACATCGCCACCACCTATGCCCAGTCTGGCTCGGGGTATGTGGTGCCCTCGGCCACCGCCAAGGCGGGCGTCGTGACCCTCACCCGGTCGCTGGCAGCCGAATGGGGCAAGTACGGGATTCGCCTCAACGCCATTGCGCCGGGGCCCTTCCCCACCGAGGGCGCCTGGACCCGCCTGATGCCCACCCCGGAGATTGCCCAGATGTTCGAGAAAAAGATTCCCCTGGGGCGGGTGGGGGAGCACATCGAGCTGGCCAACCTGGCTGCTTACCTTATTTCCGACTATGCGGGCTTCATCACCGGCGATCTCATCACCATTGACGGCGGCGAAACGGTCTGGAACGCCGGGGAGTTCAATGTGCTGGACGCGGTAACCAAGGAGCAGTGGGATGCCCTCGAGGCCCTTCGCAAAAAATCCTGACCGCGTATTCTGGCTCGAGCATGGCACAATAGAAACGTGGAAGTAATTCAACCTTACATCGGGCAGTTCACCTTTGGCGGGCTGGCCGGGTTTGCAGTAGGCTTCGCCATCAAAACCGTAGGACGCTGGGTAGCCATCATCCTGGGCCTGATTTTTGTGGTGGTGCAGGTACTGGCCTCGATGGGTTATATCAACGTAGACTGGACCCGCATCCAGCGCGATGTAGAGCCCCTGCTCCAACAGGATCAGATAAAAACTGCCTGGGACGCGCTGGTGCGGGTACTCACCACCAACCTCCCCTTTGGGGGGGCCTTTGTGGCGGGGCTTCTACTCGGCTTGCGACGAGGTTAGGCGTACTGGGTTCGCAGCAAAAGAGCCTGGCTCGAGAGTTCTGGCAGCCGATCCAGGTCAATGCCTAGATGCTCGCCCTGCCTCGCCAGGTAAGGAAGCACCTGCTCGGTTGCCAGATTACCCACCAGCTCATCGCCCGCAAAGGGGCAGCCGCCAATGCCCCCCAGCGCCCCCTCGAGCCAGCGCACCCCGGCCCGAAGGGCCACCTCT
>CAZIXH010000072.1:0-2518 GCA_964543055.1 uncultured bacterium | reverse complement strand
CGTGGTGTGCCTGCTGCACCCCGGCGGCCTGGCAGTTCTCCAGGACCTTCTTGACGAAGGCCGGCCCGTCCCGCAGGCTCTGCTGCGGGTCGCTCAGCTCGGCGTTCTCGTCCACCGCCAGGGTGCGGTAGGGCGAGACGCTCTCGACGGTGTAGGGCCCGGCCACCCGCACCTTCTTGTTGTCCACGTAGGGCTTGTCGTAGTGGTACTCGTACTCGGCCTTGGCGGCGATGCTCGCGTCCATGGCCCGCTGCCGCCCGATCCGGGCCTCCCAGAAGGCCTTGAGCGCTTCCTTAGCCCCTTCCGGCCAGTCCTGCGAGGCCTCACGGGGCACCTCCCACTCCAGCAGCTCGTACACCTTCGCCTCTTCGCCGCTGGGGAGTTTGACCACGGTTCCATCGGGTGCGTCGAAGCGCACCTCCTTGCCCTCGCGCCCACCGGTGGCCACCTTGAAGGGCCTCTTGTGCCCTCGCAAGGCCCGGTTGAGCGCGTCCAGCGCCGCCTGCACCCGGGGCTGCCACTCCTCCCAGATCACGTCGATCTCGGCGTTGTTGGCGATGCTCTTGAGCGTGATGTGCGGCACCCGCTCGTATACGAAGCCCTGCCGCACGTCGCCGTAGGTGGGCTTCTCCACGTACTCCCGCCCGCTCAGCTCAGCCTCCTTGCGCTGTCCCTCCGGCGAGTCGGCCAGCAGGTAGTACGGGTACCGCGCCCCCATGATGCGGGCCCTCGCAAGGGCGAGGGCTACTCGAGAGGTGTCGATGGTGATCCAGCGGCGGCCCCACTGCTCGGCCACATAGGCCGTGGTTCCCGAACCGCAGGTGGGGTCGAGTACCAGGTCGCCGGGGTCGGTGGTCATGAGGATGCAGCGAGCTACGGCCTCGGTAGCGGTTTGAACGACGTAAATTTTCGGGTCAGTCCGACTTTGAACTCCTCCAATATCAAGCCAGAGATTGGTTCGGGGGCTTACAGGAAAATCATCCAGGAAACGTACATATCGTGGAGTATTGCCTTCCAGCATCACACGTGAGGATTTGACAGCTCTTTGTAGCCCTTCAACTGTAGTTTTCCAGTGTAGCCCCTTTGGGGGAGACCATTCTTTTCCTGCAAACTTAAACGCCTGAGGTGTATTAGACCCGCCTTGCGACGTCAGCTGATCTGACGTCGCAAGGCGGGTCTTTTCATGCGGCATCCCTTTCAAAGCTTCTATAGAAGAAACTTCTCGATACTTGGTTGCACCTATTTCTCCCTGCTGCTTGTAAATGTATAGTTCTCGGTACTTTATTGAACTCCTCTCTTTGCAATACCACACGATATAGTCTGCTACGTTGGAGAGTGTTCCACCGGAAAAACCTGTTGTTTTGGCATACGCTATTGTGGAGACGAAGTTATCCTCTCCAAACACCTCGTCCATCACCGCCCGCACACGGTGCACGTTCTCGTCACCAATCTGCACGAATATCGACCCCGACTCTGTGAGCAGGTCGCGGGCCACGATCAGGCGGTCGCGCAGGTAGCTCAGGTAGCTGTGGATGCCGTCGCGCCAGGTGTCGCGGAAGGCCTTCACCTGCTCGGGCTCGCGGGTGATGTGCTCGGCCTTGCCGTCCTTCACTTCGCGGCTGGTGGTGCTCCACTGGAAGTTGGAGTTGAACTTGATGCCGTTGGGGGGGTCGATGTAGATGCACTGCACCTTGCCCCGCAGGCCCTCGCGCTCGGCCAGGCTGGCCATCACCAGCAGGCTGTCACCCAGGATCATGCGGTTGGACCAGTTCTGGTCGTGCCGGTAGAACTCGGTCTTGGCCTCCTCGCTGGGCAGGCCGTTGAAGTCGGCGAACAGGTCGAGTTGGTGGCCGTAGCGCCCCTCCCTGGCGGCCTGGGTCTGGCGCATGAGGTCGTCGATCAGGGCCTTGGGGTGGATCTTCTCCTGGATGTAGAGCGGGGGGGCCTGCACCACCAGGTCAGGGTCGTCCAAGAGATCCTTGCCGCGCCACACCAGCTGCGGGTCGAGGTCGGGGTTGCGGCGGGTGTACGCCACCTGCACCGGGGTGAGGTCCTCCGGGCGCAAAAGCGAGCGGTGCTCGGCGGTGGGGATGTTCTTCCGTTTCTCGCCCTTATGGCTGATGATCTCTACGGTTTTGGAGTCGGATTTCTTGGCCATGGCTAATGCCCCTGTGCAGCGACTTTCATGGTGTTTTCGATGAGCGAATTGAGGTGGCCCTCGATGGTCCGGCGCAGGTCGCCTTCCATGCCGTAGAAGCTGCCCAGCTCGGCGAAGGCCCAGCGCCCGAAGCGACCCGTGCGGTTCACGCCGGGTATCCAGTAGGTCTCGGCGTAGAGCTTCTTGTCCTTGGCGTCCTCGCCCCGGTAACCCTTGACCTCCACGATCAGGTGCAAAGGGTCGGCCGGCCCACGTCCGTCGTCCACCAGCAGGATGTAGTCGGGGATGTACCGGCGGGGGGGGGCCCCGGGGCGGGAGGGGGTCCCCAGCCCCAGGTTGCGGTTCTTGACGGTGGCCCGC
>CAZIXH010000071.1:0-2826 GCA_964543055.1 uncultured bacterium | reverse complement strand
ATCCCGGTTTCGCAGGCTGGCGCGGGACTATGAGCGGCTGGCTGAGACCTTGCGAGGCTGGCACTGGTTGGCTTTCTCGATTCTGATGACGGCGAAAACTGTGGAGCTTTTACGAACAGCTAGTTAGCAGGCTCTAGGCTTTTAAGGTCGAAACCGGCGGCCTCGACGGCCTCTATCTTGCCCGCCCAGGGGCCAAAGTCGAAGCGATCTACATCCAGCCGCGACTCCCAGTAGCGCATCTTCTCGGCAAAGCCCAGCTTGTGCAGCCAGGCCAGGGCGTGGGGTTGGTCTTCGCGGGTGCTGCTCAGGATCGAGATGGGGTGGTGGGGCTTGAGGGCCTCGAGCACCGCCCCATACAGGGCTTTCCCGATGCCTTGCCCCCGGAACTCCGGGCGCACCGTAACCCAGGCCGCGAATTTATGCGGGTGGTACATGCCCTCGAACTGGGTGTACTCGCCCACCCCTACAATCTGGTGGTCGAGCTCGGCCACAAAGCGCCCCCACCTGACCTCGGGGGCGTGGTCGTCGTGTTCGCGCAGCCCCGCTTCGGTGTGCACTTCGTCGGGCCAGGCCGCCTCCAGCACCTCGGCAATGGCGGGGTAGTCGTGTTCTTCAAAGGGCCTTATTTTCGGGTTTGCTAACATGCGTTGCTCCTGGAGTGCTAAGCTAGAACCGTGAGCAAAAAGATTCGCCAGAAGTTGGCCGCTATCGTGACCACGGTGGTGTTTGGCTTTCTGCTCTTCAAACTGCTCGAGCGCACCTTTGTGCTGATCTGGGTCAATACCCCCTGGTGGGGGGCCCTGCTGATGCTTGTGGTGCTTTTTTTGCTCATTGACTACACCATCAGCCGGGCCTTTGGCGTACGGGACTGAGGCGCAACAACACCGTGGCAGGTTCCTTGGCAAAACCCAGGGCCTCGTTGAGGGCGAGCATAGGCCGGTTGGTCTGGTGATTGGAGGTACGGATATAGCGAGCCCCGTAGCGCCGGGCAAACTCGATGGCCCGCAGCTTGAGGGCCAGCGCCAGGCCCCGGCGGCGGTGGCTTCTGAGCACCCCGGTCAGGCCCGTGCGCAGGGTCTGGGGGCGGTTGGACCTGAAGAGCATGGTCACGCCCACCAGCTGCTGGTTCTCCAGCGCTAGGAAGTAGCCCTCCGGTAGCAGGTTGGGTTCGTGTATGGTGCGCTCCTGCCAGACCTCGAAGGGCCACAGGTTAATGGGCTCGGCGCTGGGCACATCCTGGAGCAGGTCGGTCTCGAGCCTATACAGGGCCCGCTGGAAGCCTTCTTCCTGCCAGGGTAGCTCGCTCAGGGGCCACAGGGTGATTCCAGCAGGCAGGGGGCGCTCAAAGGGAGCAGGGTCGAAACCTTGTAAGTCCAGCACGGACTCCCAGCGGCGCTCTACCTCCGCAAAGCCCTGGGCTACCAGAAAGCGGTACTGGGGCCAGTCTTCCCGCACCTGCGCCAGCAGTTCTTTGGGCTGGTGATGGGCCAGGTGCTCCATCAAAAAGGCCCACACCGCATCTTCCAGTGACTGTGCCTCCGGGCGCAGGTGATAACGCACCTCGAGCGCCCCCGGTTTGGGGTCGTAATAGGGGGTGGCGAACTCCATTACCCCCACCACCTGCCCACCCCATTCCAACAGGAAGCGCCCCATTATCCCCTCTTTGCTCCGGGTTCGATCGGTGTGTTGCAACTGGGCGATGTCCAATGGGGCCTCGGGGTGGGCGGCCTGCCGCACCGTGGCATAAGCCTGGTAGTCGGCCTGGGAAAAGTCGAAAGGGCGGATATTCATAGCAAGGTTGCCTCCACGGGGGTGAACGGGGTAGCGTTTTCGCGGGCGATCGCCCACACCTTGCGCAGCACTTCGGAACCTTTGGGGTGCAGCCCCAGGTGTCCGAAGGTGCGACAAAGGCCGTTCACGTCGCGCTCCAGAATCTCCCTGGCGCGGGGGTTCTTGTCCCACTCCACCATCTGCGGAAAATCAATAACCACCGCCCGACCTTCCCACCACAGCAGGTTGAAGGTCGAGTAGTCGCCGTGCACTTTGCCGTGGGCCAGCATCACCCCCAGGTGGTGGATGGCCTGTTCCAGGGCATCCTGGGCTTCTGCCGGGTTCAAGCCAGCCTCGCTCAGGCGGGGGGCGGGGCCCTCCTCATCACCAATGAACTCCATCAAGATTACGTTGCCAGCATGGGCCACAGGCTTGGGCACGGCAAGGCCGGCTTGGTGCAGGGCGTACAACTGGCGGTATTCTTCCTCCACCCACAGGATGTTTTGCGCACTCACGCCAAACTGACTGCGCTGGTCAATGGCCTTCTCGACACGCTTGTCGCTGATGTAGCGGCCCTGGCGGTAGAGGGCATCGTTTTTGAAGCTGCGTACGCGGCTGTCCACGTAGAGCTTGGCCGCCAACAGGGGAAAATCTTCAATCGCTCCCGTTCCTTCCTGGAGGGAGGCAGGTGGGTGGGGGCGAATCAGGGGCGTGGTCTTGGTCGAGGCCCGTACCACATACAGGGTGGCTTCCTTCCCACTGCGCAGTTGCCACAGCAACTCGCTGAAGTATTCCTTCTCGAATAGCTCCGGCAGGCCGGGGTCGCCAAAGGTGCGGCCCTGTTCCTGACCGGACTCGAGCAGTTTCTTGACGGTCTGGCGGCGGGGGGGCTTGCGGGCCTTGCGGTGGGCGCGGTCGGCGAAATATTCCTGGCTATCGGCTTCGTCGGAAAGCCAGTCGGAACCGAAGGCTTCCAGCTCTTCGTCGAGCCAGGAGGGGGCCTCGCGGGACGCCTGGGGAGCCGGGGGCCAGTTGGGGTTTTTGACAGACATCGGA
>CAZIXH010000070.1:0-4363 GCA_964543055.1 uncultured bacterium | reverse complement strand
TTGCGAGTTCGTGGATGAGCTGGGTGGTGAGCTTTGCGCCCGTCGCACCCAGGGGGTGCCCCAGCGCAATAGCCCCTCCGTTGACGTTGACCTTCTCGGGGTTCATCTGGAGCTCCCCCATCACTGCCAGCACCTGGGCGGCAAAGGCTTCGTTGAACTCGATGAGCTCGAGGTCGTCCATGCCAATACCGGCTTTGGCCAGAGCCTTGGGCACCGCCTTGATGGGCCCCACGCCCATGATGTCGGGGTCCACCCCGCCCGTGGCAAAAGAGATAAAGCGGGCCAGCGGCTTCAGACCCAGCGCCTGGGCTTTCTCGGCGCTCATCACCAGCAGCGCGGCGGCGCCGTCGGAGTAAGGCGAGGCATTCCCTGCCGTCACGGTGCCACCCTCCTTGAAGGCCGGCTTGAGCTTGGCCAGTCGCTCTAAGCTGGTGTCGGCCCTGGGCAGTTCGTCTTTGGCGAAAAGAAACTCTTCGACCTGCTTTTTAGCCCCTTTCCAGGAGACCTTCTTGACCGGGATGGGCACAATCTGCCCCTCAAAAGCGCCCCTGACCTGGGCCTCCAGCGCCTTCTGGTGGCTGCGCAGGGCCCAGGCGTCCTGATCGGCGCGGCTGACCCCCCAGCGCTCGGCCACCCGCTCGGCGGTAAAGCCCATGCCGATGTAGGCCTCGGTCAGTTCGGGGTGGAGCTGGGTGTGGTAGCCCGACATGGGCACCTGGCTCATCATCTCCACGCCTCCGGCCAGCACCACCTCATTCATGCCGGACATAATGGCCTGAGCCGCATAGGCCACACTTTGCAGACCCGAGGAGCAAAAGCGGTTGATGGTAGCCGCCGCGACCTCCACCGGAAAACCGGCCCGCAGCATGGAGAGCCGGGCCACGTTGAGGCCCTGGCTGGCTTCGGGCATGGCGCAGCCCCACTGGATGTCCTCGAGGAGGGCCGGATCCAACCCTACCTTTTCCACCGCCGCCTTCATTACCGTGGCCGAAAGGTCAATCGGGTGCACCGAGGCCAAGGAACCATCGCTTTTGCCGCGCCCCACCGCGCTGCGAACTGCACTGACGATAACGGCTTCTTTCATCACAACTCCTTATCCGTTTTTCTGATGTAGAGGGTTTTCTCGAAACTGGCATGTACCACCCCTGAAGCATCCACAAGCTCCACGGGGTACACGCGTTCAGTAGAAGTGTTCTCTTGCGCCAGACGGCGAATAACCCCAAGCTCCTCATCGGTAAGTACAAAGCGGGCAAACAGGGTGGTTCTTCCAGGCCTGCGAAAGCGAATGGTGGCAGCTTTATCCCAGACCACATAACCTTTCCCCAGGTTTTTGATGAGCATGAGCATGTAGATGGGGTCTATCGCCCCGTACATACTGCCTCCAAATAGGGTGCCCACGTAGTTGCGGGTACGCCAGTTGAGCGGCAGCGCCACGTGCACCTCTCTCCAGTCCGGGGCAATATAAATGACCCGCCCCCCAGTACCTTTGTACGCGGGAAAAAGATTGAAGCCCCACCGCCACAGCCGACTGTGCCAGGACTCGGGCTTGGACCTTGAAAAAGGCAAGGTCATTTCAAACTCCACGAAGCAATTGACTCTTTAGAAGCTAGTTTCGCAGGGGCTTTCCGGTCTTCAGTGTATGGGCGATGCGCTCCTGGGTTTTCTTGGTGCCCAGAAGCTTCAGGAAGCCCTCGCGCTCCAAATCCAGAATGTCCTGCTCGGTCACCTCGCGGGCAGGCCCGTCGCCGCCGCAGAGTACATAGGCCACTGCGTTCCCCACCACCACATCGTGCTCGCTGGCCTGTTTGGCTTCCTGGAACTGCCAGAGAGCGTAGCGCAGGTTGCCCAGACCCTCGGCCCCCAGGGCCCGGATTTTCATGGGGGGCTGGGGTACGAAGTCGGGGGCCATAAAGAGCACCCGCCGCTTGGCATCGGCAATCAGACGATCCCGGTTCATGCTGATGCCATCACTCTGGTGCAGGAAGCCCATGTTGCGGGCCTCGAGGGCGCTGGTAGAGGTCTGGGCCAGCATGATCATCTGGAAGGCCCGCTTGACCCCTTCAAACAGGTCTATGTCCGAGCCGTAAGCGGAAAGCTCATGGGTGAAGCGGAAGAGCATCTCTTTGGTGCCCCCTCCACCGGGCAGCAACCCCACACCGGTCTCGACCAGGCCCATATACAGCTCGGCGTGGGCCTGAATTGCGCTGCTGTGCAGACTGAACTCGGCCCCGCCCCCCAGGGTGAGGCCAAAGGGCGCGGCCACCACCGGGAAGGGGGCCCGGCGCAGACGCATGGAGGTCTGCTGGAAGCGGCGGGTGGCGAGCTCGAGGTCATCCCAGGCCCCTTCCTGGGCCGCCATCAAGACCAGGGCCAGGTTGGCCCCGGCGCTAAAGGTGCGGGGGTCTTCGTGCCCAATCACCAGCCCGGCGTAGCCCTGGGCCTCCACCCAGTCCAGGGCCTTGTGCAGTCCACCAATGGAGCCCTCGCCCCAGGTGCCCATCTTGGCGCGGTTCTCGAAGAGGGCCACCCCATCGCCCAGGTCGAGCAGGGCGTACTCCTTGCCTTCTAAAAGTGTGCGGCCTGCACTTTTGACCTGCGCCAGCCGAATGACCCCTTCCTCGGGCGGGATGGGGTGGTACTGGCCGTCAAAGCCCAGGTAGGTGCCGTCCTTATAAAAACTACCCTGGGCCTTCTTGAGGAGCTCCGGCTCGCTCAGGCCCAGCTCGGCAAAGCCCCGGCGCAGATACTCCAGGCCCACCGCGTCCATGTTCTTGAAAGGTCCCTGCTCCCAGGCAAACCCCCACTCCAGAGCCCGGTCTACCGAGACGATATCGTAGGCGATTTCCGGGGCCTTCTCGAGGGCATAGTGCGCGTTAATCAGAAACAGCTTGCGGGCAAAGGCGCCGTACTTGCCGGGCAGCTCGCCCACCTTCTGGAGCCGCTCGTTCAGGGGCAGATCCTTGATGGCTCCAATCTCGTCCAGACGCAGCTTTTGCTGGGGCTTGTACTCGCCGGTCTGGTAGTCGTAGGTAAAGATGTCCTTCCCCACCTTTTTGTAGAAGCCCGCGCCGGTCTTGTCGCCCAGGTTGTTCTGGGCAATCAGGTTTTCCACCCACTCGGGCATGGCGAAGTCTTCGCCGGTGGTATGGGCCAGCTCGGTGGAGACCAGCTTCAGCACATCCAGGCCGGAGATATCGCCGGTGCGGAAGGTGGCGCTCTTAGGGCGGCCTACCAGCGGGCCGGTGAGGGCATCTACTTCGTCAATGGTGAGGCCCTCGGACATCATCAGGCGCATGGCCTGGGTCATGCCGAACACCCCCAGCCGGTTGGCGATGAAGCCGGGCGCGTCCTTGCAAAGAACCGTGCCCTTGCCCAGAATGCGCTCACCAAACTGGCGCATGGTATCCAGCACCGCCGGGTCGGTGTCGGGAGTGGGGATCAGCTCTAAAAGGTGCAGGTAGCGCACCGGGGCAAAAAAGTGTGTACCCAGGAAACGCTTGCGGAAGCCCTCTCCCCTACCCTCCAGAAGGGTTTTCATAGGAATGCCAGAGGTGTTGGAGCTCACGATGGCCTTGGTACCCAGGGCCTCGAGCCGCGCAAACAGGGCCTGCTTGGGCTCGGGCTTCTCGATGATGACCTCCACGATCCAGTCGCAGTCCTTCAGTTTTTCCAGTTCATCGGTGGTGCCCAGCTCGATGAGGGCTGCCCGCCCTTTGTCCATGAAGCTCGCGGGCTTGCTTTTGAGCTGGCGCTCGAGGCCCTTTTTGACCAGCTCGAGCTTGTCCTCCTGGCCCGGTATATCCAGCATGACCACCGGCACCCCTGCGGAGGCCGCCAGTGCCGCTATCGCGCCACCCATCGTGCCCGAACCCACTACACCAATCTTCTTGATTCGCATCGTTTCCTCCCGGCTGCCAAAATCAGCGAAGGTAACCTGCCATCGCAGATTATTTTTATACCGAGTCAAAGTTTATAACAAACCTGTGGTTTGCGTCTAGCGATAGATTGGTTTAGCGGCCCTGCGTCCAGCACTCTACCTAGCGCCCAAGCCAGTCCGCCACCACCCTCGACCAGCCCTCGAGCCCCTCATAAATCGCTTGAATTTCAGCCAGCGTGGCCAGACGACCCTCGAGCTTCTCCACCTCCTGTACCCTGGGCTCGTCCTGGGCCTCCACCACAAACACCACCCCGGCGTGTACCCGGCTCACCGGTGTATCGGACATCACAATCAGGCCCACCGGCTGGGCGGTGTAGTGCTGCACCCCTACCTCTTCCAGCAGCTCCCGGCGCAGGCCATCTAGCACGGGGTTGGTACTGGGGTGGGTGAGGTCTTGGGGGTTGATATGGCCGCCCACCCCCAGGG
>CAZIXH010000069.1:0-2558 GCA_964543055.1 uncultured bacterium | reverse complement strand
CTGCTGGGCCAGCCCTATTTTCAGAAAGCTCTGGCAGAGAGGCCAGCGGCCGTCAGGCAGGTGCTGAATAAGCGCAAGTTTTTGGGTGGCGAGTTTGGTTTTTGGGTGGGGTAGAGCAGTCTTCGCCCGTTCAGAGTTAGCAGACTACAAGAAAGCTTTATCCTGGACAGAAACGTGGCCGCCTGGAAACTCGAAACCCAAGCACCCGTGTGCTGGGCTTGGCCCACGCTTGGGTGCGTAACATGCGTCTCGTCCCAGGCGCAGGCTTGTTTTCGCGGGTGCCCACGTTTGTGTAGGGCGCAATGGGTAAGCAGAACTACTCCACCAGGCTGGCATCAATCATGCGCATGTAAGAGAAAAACAGCGTGACCTGGTCGCCGAAATCGCGAACAAAGGCGAGGATGGCCTCTGGAGTGACACCCTCGAGGCGCAGGTCGCTCTCGATCACCGGGTCGTTATCGGCATCGAGGTAGGACTTGGTAAAGCGGTAGCGACGGTTCCAGTTGAGCAGGTGGCGGGGCTCTACCCGGTCAAAACCTGAGAACCCGGCCCGCAACTGCAAGCTTGTCACGTATGGCTCGCCGTAGGTGATGAGGTGCCCGCGCAAGCCACTAGGAAATTCCAGATTGAACAGATCTTCCTTGACCTGTTCGGCGTTGGCGCCCAACTGCTCGAGGAGGATGCGTATTTCTTCGGGGGTGACTTCGCGCAGAATGGTATCCATTGTTTTCAGGTTAAACCCAGATGGGCTTTTTGAGGGTGAAAGCGAACCGCAAGGAAACTCTCAGGCATCAGGCCAAGGGCAGTTTGTGCCCTGTCCCCTGAGCCCTGACCCTGCATGTATGCCTTGGCCCCGATGTTTCTGGCGGAGGAGGAGGGATTCGAACCCTCGATAGGGGGAACCCCCTATACCGGTTTTCGAGACCGGCCCGTTCAACCACTCCGGCACCCCTCCATTCAGGTAAATTCGGCAGGCCCGGCAGAGCCGAATAGAGACTTTAGCATAACTTGGTCGCAAAGTCACGGGTTTGCACGGAGGGGGCCTTGCGAACCGTGCATTTGGCTGATGTACAGATTTACTGAGAAGCGCGTTTATGTGCAAAGAAGCCCCTCAGAAGCTTGGCCGACTCGCGCTCGAGCCAGCCGCCTTCCCAGTCGAAGGGAGGTTTCATGCGATGGACCGTGACGGCCCCCGCCTTGAGGTTCTCCACCGCATACACCACCCGCTTCACCTGGGCCTCCATCAGGGCGCCAAAGCACATGGGGCAGGGCTCTAAGGTGACATAGACGGTGGCTCCTGGCAGCACCTTGGCTTGCTTTTTGAGCAGGGCTCTTTGCAGTGCCAGTAGCTCGGCGTGGGCGGTGGCGTCTTGGGTGTGCTCTACCTCGTTGTGAGCGGTGGCCAGCTCTGCGCCGTCCCAGACCACCACCGCCCCAATGGGGACTTCGCCACTGTCCAGGGCCAGCCGGGCTTGCTCGAGGGCGGTGCGCATGTGCTCGAGGTCGTCCGACTCGGGCCAGAGGTTCCAGACTTCCTGTATGGTGTCGCCAACCGCGCGTACCGGCCAGACCTGCTTGAGCTCGGGCGGAACGCTGTGTTCGGTGAAAAAATCCACCAGCCGAACCCGGCCTTCTGGCAGGTCAATCTGGTCGCCTGGCTTGGGGAGCCTCGAGCCCCGCCAGGGTGGAAAGGCGTCTACTATGGGTGGAATCAGAAACAGGCTACCGTCGCGGCGGCGCACCTGCCAGCCTTCGGGGAGGGTAAAAGCCTCGCCCTGCAAGGCCCGCTCGAGCTGGGTAATCCAGTTGGCTTCGGGTCGAAGCCCGATCTGCTCGAGCATCTGCCGCAAGGCCCGGCGGCGCAGCCCTGCCGGAGCCTGTACGAGCGGGGCAATGCGATAAGCCGGACAGGGCCAGCGCCCGTCCCGCAGCAATAGTAGTCCGGCCAGCGGATCAAGGGCCTCATCGTCTACCTGGGAGATGGTGGCAAAACGGGCGAGAGAGGCATTGGTTTGGGGAAAGCGATCTTTGAGCCTGGGAAAAATCTCATGGCGCAGAAAATTGCGATCCATCGAGGTATCAGCGTTGGTGAGGTCCTCGAGCCAGTCCTGATTTTTGCTCCGCAGGTAGGCCCGCAGGGTGCTTCGGCTGATTTCGAGCAGCGGACGCACTACCTTCCCTCGCCTGGGGCGCATCCCCAGCCCCCGACCTGTGCCCTGCAAAAGCTGCAACAACACTGTTTCGGCCTGGTCGTCCTCGGTGTGGGCGGTCAGGATGGCCTGCGCCCCGTGTTTCTTGGCTACTTTGGCCAGAAAACCGTAGCGCAAGTCTCGGGCGGTGGCCTCCAGATTGTCCCCGCGTTCACCTGCAATCCGGGCGACATCCAGTTTTTCCGATTCGAAGTCATACCCCAGTCGTTCGGCCAGCGACTTGACCCACAGGGCGTCTCCTGACGAACCCTCGCGCAGGGAGTGATCGAGGTGGGCTACCACCACCTTGCGGGGGGTTGAGGTGAGCAAGAGCAGCAATGCAACCGAATCGCCGCCGCCCGATACCGC
>CAZIXH010000068.1:0-4799 GCA_964543055.1 uncultured bacterium | reverse complement strand
GTACTGATGAACTTCCCCCGGCCCAGGGGCGTCACGGTGCTCCTGACCGATGGTCTGGACGAGCTGGACTGGTCGCGTCTTTTACAAAAACTGCGCCACCTGGTACTGGTGCAGGTCATGGCCCCCGAGGAACTCGCACCCGGCTTTGTGGAAGCCCTGTTGCACGATGTCGAGGTCGGGAGCCGGATGGAGGTGGGTGAGGCTGAAATACGAAGCTACCAGGAAGCTTTGGAAAAGCATCTGCTGCGCCTGCGAACCACCGCCCGCAGGTTGGGCAGCTATGCCCTGTTGCGGGTGGGCGAACCGATTGTGCCTGCCCTGCTACGGCAGGGGGTTTTGGAAGAGCGTTGAGCGTCTGACTCCACTGGGTAAGTCAAAGCTATGCCACATGGAGGGATGCAACTCTTCACCTTCGGCTATCTGGTACTGTGACAAAGACTGCTAAACCATGGGTACTTATCGCTATTCCCACCATTACAACCAGGGCAGCAAAGTCGCCTTTAGCTCCTCACCCCCCTCATGGGGGGGCTAGGAGTGGGATATTCGAGCCTCGCCACGTGGTTTGTCTAGGGGCTAGATCCCTCAAAGTCAAGCGCATTCGCTGCGTTCATCCCCCCACCCTAACCCTTCCCCATAAGTCGAGGAAACTTACCGAGAACGACCCCGCCCTAGACCGCAAAGGTTTCGGGTGGCAGGGCATACCCCAGCGCTTCAAACAGGGCGGCCAGGTGAAACTTCTGGAACTCCTCAGGGGGAACATACTCACCTATCAAGCGCAGAGCCTCCGAGGGCAGCGGCTTGAGCGCGATTACGCTGTGGTAGGGCTGAAGCAAGGCCAGCGGCAGATTTCCACCTGCATACAGGATTAGATCGGCCTGGCGGGCCACCACCGTGGCCTGCACTTCAGCCGCCGCCACCACCCCCCGCTGGGGGATCGGTAGGAGCTCCAAAAAGCCTTCGCCTTCTGGAAAGCTCCGACTCAGTACCGAGACCTTGGTCAGACCGCGCAGGCCCTGGGCCAGTTCGGGGCGGATGGGGCCCAGCCAGAGCGCCTTGTCGCCGAAGGCATAGCGGCGAATCAGGTTGGCCAGGGCGATGGGCTCCAGGTAGAACCCCCTGATTCCGGTCACTTCGGGCAGCACCAGATCTACCCTGCGGGCCTGGAGCGCCTCGGGCTCGAGGTGCTGCACCACATCCAGGGCGAGCGCCTGTAGTCCGGGGTCTTCCAGAACCGCGCCCCGCAAACTCAGGGGCTGGAGGGCTGTGAGGGCGGCCTCGAGGCCCATTCCAGGCTGACTGGCATATACAAATAACGGCAAATTATGGTGCAGCGAAGCCGTCAAGAGCGGCTGATACCACCGGCTCTGACCTTGATGTAAAACCACCAGGGGGCGGGTCGCGGCGTAGTCGCGGGAATGCATCCCCCCTAATCTACTACGCTCGAATGCAACAAGGGGTCTCTCGCTATCGGCTATGGGCTATCAGCTATCGGCCTGCTTCAAAACCCTTCCACAATAAAGCCCACCGTGAAGCGCTGAAAGCTCTCCGAGCCGATGATCTGGCTAACCTCGAGGTACGGGCGATAACCCCGGTCAGGAAACTGTATTCCCGCCGAGAAAATGGCATAAAAACGCTCGCCGAAGCGTAACCGTAGCTCGTTTTGCGCGGTATAGCCGGTGATACCCACCGCCAGGCCTCCGGCCAGATAGGGGCGCAGCAGCAAGAAGAACGGCAGGGGGTACACCACCTCACCGCTCAGGTATAGCCCACCTGGAGAACCAATCACCAGTTGGGAACGGAAATCAATGGGAAAGCCATCCAGATATAACCCCAGATGCCCCATGAAATTGCCATTGGGGCCGTTGCGTACCGAAAAGCCTATATCGGCCCCACCGGCAAAAGCCATACCGAACAACAATACAAATACGGCGCCCAAACGTCCCACTTGCCTTTTCATATCCTCACCCTACACGACAACGTACGGTTTAGACGAGGGAAAACTAAAGCGCTACTTAGACAGGCTTCATCCATCGAGCCTTTCCAGTCCGGCAAATTTCACCGCTAGCTTTTTCAGGCCCAGGCCGGGGAACATTACCGTAACCTCGCCGCCCATCGCGGCCACCACCGTACCGCTTCCAAACTTGGGGTGCTTGACCTTTTCGCCCCCTTTGAACTCGGAGAGCTGGGTTTTGGGCTTGGGTTCGGGGCGGCTGTAGGACAATACCGGCACGGCACTGTCGCCAAACGCCCCCACCTCCTTGAGCAAATCGGGCGGAATATCGTCCAGGAAGCGGCTGGGGCGGGAGAACTCGCGCTTGCCATAGGTTTCGCGTTCCTCAGCGTAGGACAGATAGAGTTTGTCCTGTGCCCGGGTGATACCCACATAAAAGAGGCGCCGCTCTTCTTCCAGGTCTTCCAGGCGGTTCAGGCTGTTGCGGTGGGGCAGCAGATTTTCCTCCAGACCCACCAGGAACACCGTGGGGAACTCGAGGCCCTTGGCGTTGTGCAGGGTCATCAGGGTGACGGCCTCCTCTGGCGCTTCACCCTGGGGTTCTTCGGCTTTGGCAGTCAGGGCTACGGCGTCCAGGAAATCGGAAAGGGTACCGCCCTCTTCCTCATCCCAGTCGCGAGCCGCCCGCAACAACTCTTCCACGTTTTGCAGGCGGTCTTCGCCGTCCTGCTCCTGTTTCAAGGCATCGCGGAAGCCGGTCTCGTCGAGCACCCGCTCAAAGAAGGCTGCCGGGCCTGTCTCGAAAGCGGCCTCCATCAGCTCGTCGAGAAGCCTCACAAAGGCCTGTACCTGCTGGGGTCGGCTAATCACCTGCTCGGCGGCCCGGAAGGCTTCAAAGACGGTGGTGCCCGTTTTCTGGGCGTGCTCGAGCAGCCGGGCTACCGTGGTCGCCCCAATACCCCGAGGCGGCGTATTGACAATGCGGCGCAGGTTGATGGAGTCGGCAGGGTTGATGGCGACCCGCCCATAGGCCAGCAGATCCTTGACCTCTCGCCGCTCAAAAAAGCCCACCGCGCCTACCAACCGAACGGGAATCTGGGCCCGGCGCAGGTGTTCTTCCAGCAGGCGCGACTGGGCATTGGTGCGGTAAAGCACGGCAATATTTTGGTAGTCCCGCAGCCTGGCAATTTCCCGTGCCACAAAAGCTGCTTCTTCGCGGGCGTTGGGGGCACGATACAACCGTACCGGCTCACCGCCCGATTTAGTAGAGCGCAAGACTTTTTCCAGCCGCAGAGCGTTTTTTTCAATCACTGCATTGGCCACCTGTAGAATGGCATGGCTCGAGCGGTAGTTTTCCTCCAGACGAATCACCCGGGCGCCGGGGTAGTCCTTGCTGAAGTCGAGGATGTTGTTGATGTCGGCGTTTCTAAAACCATAGATGCTCTGGTCGGGGTCGCCCACCACCATCAGGTTAGGCTTTTCACCGGCCAGCAAGCGGGTTAGCTCATACTGCACGGGGTTGGTGTCCTGGTACTCGTCCACATGAATAAACCGGGCCCGCTGGCGCACCTTATGGAGAATTTCCGGGTGCTGCTCAAATAGCTCGATGGTCAGGAGCAAAAGGTCGTTGAAATCCACCGCACCCTGCATCCGCAGGCCGCTCTGGTATTTGCGGTAGACTTCGGCGGCCACCTCCTTGGGCACCCCCCCGATAAAGTCGGGGGCCTCGCGCATGAACTCCACCAGCCCATCACCCCGGTTCTTGATGCGGTCAATCATGGCCCGAAAGGGGCCCGGCTTGGCCTCAACCTCGAGTTCCTTCAAAATCTCCTTCAAAAGCGTATTCTGGTCGTCGTCGTCGTAGATCACAAACCCCGGCTTGAGCCCCACATACTCGCCGTAGGTACGCAGGATTCGCACCGAGGCCGAGTGAAAGGTGGAAACCCACAGATCTTTGGCCGCGGGCCCTACCATCTTTTCCAGCCGTTCCTTCATCTCGCCTGCGGCCTTATTGGTGAAGGTCACGGCCAGTATTTCCGCCGGATATACCCGCCGCTCGCGCAGCAAATAGGCGATCCGGTGTACCACAGTGCGGGTCTTGCCGGAGCCAGCCCCGGCTACAACCAGCGCCGGGCCTTCAAAATGCTGGACGGCCTCCTGCTGGGAGGGATTGAGGGAAGAAAGGAGGTCGGACATAAAACCCTAGAAGTCTATCACCACGCCCGTGATGGGGGGTGAGCGGGATAGCAATGCCCTTTCAATCTTGGAAATCCAAGTACCTCCCGCCTATGTTTTAGATAATGGCATGATCGAAAATCATTCGGGTATTGCGCCGGGAGCATGATTTTCTAGCGCAGCCTGGATTCATCTCTAGACCTTACACAGGCGCAACTTGACCCTACGCCCAGCGCCGGGTAGCGCTCCTACAAAACTCGAGTTCTCCATCCCCCTGTGCCCTCTTCCCTGCCCCCTGTATAGTGTTGCAGGTATGGATATGGCAGATGAAATGGCCAGTAATCAGTCCAGCTCAGGCATCAGGTTTGGCACCGACGGCTGGCGGGCCATTATTGGCGACCAATTCACTTTCGACAACGTGGCCCGTGTGGCCCAAGCCTACGCCCAATATTTGCTCGAGCAGCAGGGCAAGAAAGTAGTAGTCGGCTACGACACCCGCTTTATGGCAGGCAAGTTTGCCCAGCGAGCCGCCTCGGTGCTGGCCGCCAATGGGCTGGAAGTACACCTTTCCAGGTCTTATGTCCCCGCCCCGGTACTGTCTTTTGCCGTAAAGCACCTGCAAGCCGATGGGGGCGTGATGATTACCGCAAGCCACAACCCCGCCGAATACCTG
>CAZIXH010000067.1:0-2993 GCA_964543055.1 uncultured bacterium | reverse complement strand
TGGGTAGCTGGTCGATGGAGGTGACATTTAGCAACCGCTGGTCTGTAGGCGGAAGCACACATCCATTCAGGGTGCGCAAGAAGGTGCGCGTGCCCCCCCCCAAGCGTCCGAGAATGGCCACGAAATCGTTTTGGGGGAGATCCAGGTTCACATCCATCAGAACCTTGAGCGGCCCGTGGGCGGTACTTAAGGTCTGGTTGAGATTGCGAACTTCAATCCTGCGTCCTCCGCGTTGTACCATCTCCGACTGAACACTTTGCATATTGTGGGAACGGTGAAGTAGGGGGCAGGGGGAAGGGCAGGGCGTTTGAAAACCGCAACCCACCTCCTACCCCCCACTCCCGCCTTGGCTGTCGCTGAAAGTTGGGTAAAAGGCTAACGTTGTTGCTAAACGTAAATTTCCACATCGGTTCCATGTCATCAAATCATAAGCCCCCAGCTAGAGCGCTCATCACAAAGATAGAGCCAACCGGGGTTAGGTCTCCTTTGTCCTAGACAGAACAGTGGCCGCCTGGATGGGCGGCCACGTCTGTGAAGAGCGCGATAAAACCTGGGGGCACGGGTACTCGGTGGATTTGCAGACTGTTACTGCCCGGCCACTTTGCGGGCCTGCCGCACCACGTCGTAGTCGGAGTCCTGGGCAGGAATCATGTAGTCAATGCGATACAGGTTGAACAGGAGCTTGTTTTCGGGGGTTTTGATGCCTTGCAAAGCCGCCGCAATACCGCGCGAAAGGGTGGGGTTTTTGGTGAAAAACTGCCTCGAGACCGAGAAGGTATCGCCGGGGATGGGCTTGGAGTAGAAGATGGCGGTCAGTTGGGCGGCTTCCTCGGGCTTGAGGAACTGCGTCCAGGCGCCGCTCTTGTTGCGGGTATCGTTGGCAAAGGTGGCGCAGGCATCCACCGATTTGTTCAGCACGGCCAGCACGCAAGCATCGTGGCGACCTGCAAAGGTCTGTTTAGCAAAGAGCTTATCCGGGTCGAGGCCAGCCCCCACCACCGCCGCACGGGGGAAAACATAGCCGGCAGCCGAGTTTTTATCTACCCAGGCGATACTCTTTCCGTCCAGCCCTTGCAGGTTCTTGATGCCCGAGTCCTTACGTACCACGATGGCACTCCAGTAGAAGGGGCTGGTGCCACGCACGCTCTTGAGGAGTACCTGGGCGCCCACATCCTGGTTGGCAATTACGTAGCCGTCGGGGGGGAAAAAGGCAAAGTCGAGATTACCGCCACGCATGGCCTCGATAAGGCCCCGGTACTCGGTGGGGATGAAGATTTCGACCTCGATGGCCCCCTGGAAGCGGCGTTCCAGGTAGTCTGCAATGGCCTGGGCCGCCGGACGAAGCTGGTCGGAGTTCTGCGTGGGGTTGAACCCAATGCGCACCTTGACCGGGTTCTGCGCGAGGCCAACCGACAAGCCAAAGGCCAGTATGGCCAGAAGGAGAAGCAAGTTTCGTTTCATACGCCGCCTAGCCTACAACAGCTTCTGTCAAAATTGAATCAGGTCAAAGTTGTATCTGGCCTGAATGTAGTTTGTAACTTGGAAGGGTTTTGAGAACAACTCGTGTCGGTAATGCACTCGAGCTTTCCACCCGCCCAGCCCCACGACATGAAGTACACTTCACAACGATGCAAGCCCTTATCTTCGACTTCGACGGCACCATCCTCGACACCGAAAGCACCGAGTTCCAGGCCTGGCAGGAGGTCTACCAGCAACACGGGGCCGAGCTTTCGCTGGACTACTGGCTCCCCTTCATCGGTAACAACTCGATTCCCTTCGACCCTGCGGGCCACCTGGAAAAACTCCTGGGCAGGCCGCTGGATAAGGAGGGCATCGAAGACTGGGTGGGGCAGCGCAAACAATCCCTTAACCAGAGCCTGAAGCCCCTGCCGGGGGTGCTGGACTACCTCGAGGCCGCCCAGGCGATGGGCCTGAAGCTGGCCGTGGCAAGCAGCTCGAGGCGGGCCTGGGTCGAAGGGCATCTGGAACGGCTGGGGTTGCTGCCCTACTTCCAGGTCATCCGCACCAAGGAAGATGTGGCCCTGACCAAGCCCGACCCGGCCCTCTTTTTGCGGGCTGCCGAAGGGCTCGGGGTAGCGCCCCGCGAAACCATTGTCCTCGAGGACTCCCAGAACGGGGTACGGGCGGCCAGGTCGGCGGGGGCTTTTACAGTGGTTATCCCCAACGCCCTCACCCGGCACCTGGATTTGAGCCAGGCCCATCTGGTGCTGGACTGCCTTTGCGACCTGCCCCTTTGGGATCTGCTGCCCATGGCCCGGGAGTGGGGCCGTGCCCGGCTACCCACCGTTATTTAGAAAACGCAGGATGCCCTTTGCCAGGGCCTCGGCCAGGGCCTGCCGATACTCGCTTTTCTGGAGGCGGCGGCCCTCTTCGGGGTGGTTGGCAAAGCCCACCTCGACCAGAATGGCCGGGATGCGGGCATTGCGTATCACGTAGAACGGAGCCTGCCGCACCCCCCGGTCTACCGCACCGGTGGCCTGGAGCATGGCCCCCTGTACCAGATGGGCCAGTTGGCGCGAGAACTTGAGGTTGGATTGGGCAATCAGATCGCGCACCAGCCGCTCCCCCACGCTCTGCGCCTCGCGGGTCAGGCGGCGGCCCACCTCGCCCCCACCGTTTTCGCGGATCACCTGAGCCAGCAGGCTGGAATCTATGGTGTTGCCAAAATAATAGGTCTCGATGCCCTGGGCCGCATTGGGGGCGCTGTTGACGTGAATCGAGATAAAAAGGTTACGTTTGGAGTTGGCCATCTCGGCGCGCAGACCGAGGTCGGTGGCCTTGTCAGGGGAAAGGTGGTTGTCGGTGCTGCGGGTCAGGAGTACCTCGATTCCTTCCTGTTGCAGCAGTTTTTGCAGGCGCAAGGCCAGGTCGAGGGTGACCTCCTTCTCTACCACAAAACCCACCGCGCCGGGGTCTATGCCGCCGTGCCCGGCATCAATCACCACAATCTTGGGCTGGGAGCGGGGTTTGGG
>CAZIXH010000066.1:0-4252 GCA_964543055.1 uncultured bacterium | reverse complement strand
TGGACACGCTTTGCAGGGGGATGGCGAAATTGCCGGAACCGGCATCGAGATTTCCATGGATGTAGTGTTCACCGTTGATTTGATCAAAGGTCAAACCATCCAGTGGCCCAGGGGAGAAGACGCCGAGTACATCTTTACGGTGGGCAATGCCCGGCCCCTCGACCAGTGTGTGCAGCACGCCACCAGCGAGATGTTGCGCTGGCTCACCCCCCAGTACGGCCTGGACATTCAGAGCGCCTCGCAACTGATGGGCCAGTGTGTGCGCTACGACCTGGGCAACATCTTTGACCCGGCCTATACCATGGTCTGTAAGATGCCCAAAAAAGTGCTCGAGCGCCTCTCCAAATAGAGCATCTACTTTGCCATGGTGCGGCGCAACAGGTCCTGCACAATCTGGGCCACTTGAACGCCCTCGAACTGGGCCTCTTCGGTCAGGAGCAGCCGGTGCGAGAGAGCGGGCATGGCCGCGCTGCGCAGGTCGTCCCAGTCAAGATGAGCGCGACCCGCAAGGTAGGCCAGGGCTCTGGCCAGGTTCAGCCAGGCCTTGGCTCCACGGGGCGAGAGCCCCATGCGAAGGTGCTTTTCTTCGCTGGCAAGCTGAGCGGTGTTGGCGATGGCCTCGAGCGCAGCCGTACTCACCACCACCTGCCGCGATTCGGCGCGGGCCTGAAGCAAATCCAGCCCGACCACCGGCTCCGGGCTGGCAGGCTCTTCGGAAAGGATTTTGATCCAGGTGGCCCTGGGTGGCGCCTGCACGGTAATTTTCGACATAAAACGGTCTAACTGTGCCTCCGGAAGGGGGTAGGTGCCCTCGAGTTCCAGTGGGTTCTGTGTGGCCAGCACGATAAAAGGCTCAGGCAGGGCATAGCGGGCGCCGCCCACGGTTACCCCGCGCTCCTGCATGGCTTCCAGCAGCGCCGACTGGGTTTTGGGGGTGGCCCGGTTGATCTCATCGGCCAGCACCACCTGGGCAAAAATGGGCCCCTGTCGAAAGACGAACTGTCCCTCTTCCAGGATTTCGGTTCCGGTTACGTCTGCGGGCAGCAGGTCTGGGGTGAACTGGATGCGGCGGTAGGAGAGCCCGCTGGCCTCGGCAAAGGCTTTAGCCAGCAGGGTTTTGCCCAGCCCCGGTAGCCCCTCCAGAAGTGCGTGCCCGCCCGCTACCGCCGTGGCCAAGAGCTCGCGGATAACCTGCTCTTGCCCAAACAAAACCTGCGAAAGTGCAGTTTGCAGGGCCGAAAGTTGAACTCGAGCATCACTCACATGCTCATACTACCCGCAGCATCTGGCTTGCAGGCAGGCTCCAAGCCGCAATTTGGTTTTTAGCTTGACCCCGAAGGTTTTGGAAAGGAAAATCGGGCTGTGTGGATTCTGGGCATAGACACCTCCTGCGACGATACCGGCGTGGGCCTGGTGCGCGATGGAACAGTGGTGGTTAACCTGGTGACCTCCCAAACCCTCCTGCACCAGCGCTATGGGGGGGTGGTGCCCGAGCTGGCCTCCCGCGAGCATACCCAGGTGATAGATGGCCTGGTACAGCAGGCGCTATTGGAGGGGGGAATTGAAGTTTCCGACCTCGGCCTGATTGCGGCTACCCGGGGGCCGGGCCTGATCGGGGCCCTGCTGGTGGGCTATACCTACGGCAAGGGGCTGGCTTTTGCCCTGGGCAAGCCCTTTGTGGCGGTGCATCACCTCGAGGGCCACATCTACGCGGCCCTGGCCGAACACCCCGAGATAGAACCGCCCTTTTTAGCCCTGATTGCCTCGGGCGGGCACACCCATCTCTTCGAGGTTCCAAACTGGGGCGAATACCAGCTAATCGGGGCCACCCTGGACGATGCTGCTGGCGAGGCGTTTGACAAATCGGCCCGCCTGCTGGGCCTGGGCTACCCTGGGGGGCCCGAAATCGAAAAGCTAGCCCAACACGGAGATGCCCACAAAGTTCCTCTGGGAATTCCTCTACAGGGCCAGGAAGGCTTTGCCTTCAGTTTTTCGGGCCTTAAAACTGCCGTTGCCAGGGCTATTGAAAAGGGCTATGCGCCCGCCGACATTGCCGCTCGGTTCCAGCAGGTAGCGGTGGAGCATATTGCTCAGGTGGTGACCCGTGCGGCCCAGCAAACCGGCCTCACAACCCTTCTGGTGACCGGCGGGGTAGCGCAAAATGCAGCGCTCAGGGCTTACTTGCAGGCAGCAGGCCTTCGGCTACTCTTCCCCCCAAAGGGCCTGGCTACCGACAACGGGGCCATGATTGCCCTGGCCGCCTGGCGTACCCAGGGGCAGAATCCGCCAAACCAGCTCAACCTTCCGGCGGCGGCCTACCTGCCCCTAAACCGTGCTCCTTGAACCCTACTTTCGCAAACCAATCAGCTCGGTTACGTTTTCGCCGTCGCGGGTTTTCTGAATGCTTTTGACCAGCCCCACATTTTCGGCGTACCAGCTAGTGCCCTGGCTTTCGAAGTTGAAGGGGATGTTGATGGGGCCTGCGTTGGCCCGCATTCGGGTAGTAAAGGTGGTCTGGAGTCTGTAGGCTACAAAACGACCCGCAGGGGTGGTGAGGTTTTCCTGGGCGACAATCCGGTAGGTGGTCTCGAGGGTACCGCTGATATTGAAGCGCAAAGGCCCCTGCTGGCCGGTTCCCCGCACCTCTATCACCAGCTTCCAGCTATTGCCCACTGCCCAGGTGTCGTAGTCGGGTATGGCCACGCCGGTTACTTTGACTACCTCTAAGTCGTAGCTGACCGGCTGCCCGCCCGCCTCGACCCGGTTGCTCCCACTGCCCCCAAAATCAATCGGAAAGACGCCTTCAGGGGTACAGCGATATTTCAGCTCCTCCCTGCCGCCGGCGTTCTGGCGAACCTGGGTAAAGCTGCCATCGGTGATGTTGATCTTGCGAATTGAATAAGTGCTGGAGCGTTCACCGGTAACCCGGTACTGCCATTCCCAGCCCGGCCTGGTCGGTGAAAAGGGTTGGTCGCAAAGGTTGGCCAGGGCTGGGCTGCCCAGTAAAAATAGCAAGAAAAATACCCGCAACATATTCAAAGTGTATAAAAATCCCGTCAGTAAAACGTTAGAACCTGGCTATGTGGTTCCTTAGAGCGGCCTCTCACGAGAGGTTATCCGAGAGCTTGCTCCAAAATGCCCTGATGTTAGCACCAAGCGTTTGCACCAATCAGTGCTTATGGTCGTGTCGGGTAGGGGAACCGCGTTTTAAGTAGCCATGACAGGATAAAGTACCCAAATACCCCATTCATTCTCATCCAGACAGGGTACAATCGCGTTTGGTTATGTTGGCCTGGATTAATAAGCTTCTGGATAACAACGAACGCAAGGTGGCCCGCTACTGGAAAGAAGTGGTGGCCCCTGTGAATGCCCTCGAGGACGAAGTTTCTCGCATTGACGACCTGGCTGCCGAGTACGCCAGGTTGCGGGAGGCTTACCAGAAAGGAAGCGATCTGGATGAGTTGCTGCCCCGTGCCTTCGCACTGACCCGCGAATCCTCTAAACGCTTCCTGGGTCTGCGTCACTATGATGTGCAGCTCATTGGGGGGGCCGTCCTGCACGAGGGCAAGATTGCCGAGATGAAGACCGGGGAGGGCAAAACCCTGGTGGCCACGCTGGCCGTTACGCTCAATGCGATTGCGGGCAAGGGCGTACACCTGGTTACGGTCAACGATTACCTGGCACGGCGCGATGCTGACTGGATGGGGCCCATCTACAAGGGCCTGGGCCTGACGGTGGGTGTGGTACAGAACCATTCCACCCCCGAGGAGCGCCGCCGGGCCTATCTGTGTGACGTGACTTATGTCACCAACAGCGAGTTGGGCTTTGACTACCTTCGCGACAACATGGCCGTGGCACCCGAACAACTCGTGCTGCGACACGACACTCCCTTACACTACGCCATCATCGACGAGGTGGACTCGATCCTGGTGGACGAGGCCCGCACCCCGCTCATCATCAGTGGCCCTGCTGAAAAAGCCACCGACATGTATTACCGGATGGCCGAGATTGTCAAGAAACTCGAGCGCGGGGAAAAGCCTCCAGTGGGTACCAAGGGCGACCCTACCGGCGACTACACGATCGAAGAGAAGCACAAAGCCGGGCACCTGACCCTACAAGGTATGGCCAAAGCCGAGAAGATGCTCGGGGTCGAGGGTCTGTTCAACACGGAGAACATGGAACTGGCCCACATGCCCCCACACGCCAACTGGGCCAAGGAGCGTTCCTTCATTGCCCTCTCGTACTTCCGCCA
>CAZIXH010000065.1:0-3358 GCA_964543055.1 uncultured bacterium | reverse complement strand
GCCGGAAGCCCGAAAGCTTCATCAGCCAGTAGGCATAAGCAAAGCCCTCGATGGAGCCCACGTTGCCCAGGATAACCCCGCTATCTATGCCCAGCCCGCGAATCTTGGCCAGCACCGGTAGCACCGCCGCATTGGCCCCGTGGGCAATGTCAATCGAAGCGAAAATCAGGTTGGGTTCCGCGAAGAGCTCGGCCAGGAACTCTTCTTTCTCGTTTATGCCGAGCGCCGCCCCCACCAGAGCGGGGGCACTGGCCCGTACATCTGCAAGGCGTTCGTCCTCGGATAGCCCCACCCTGGGCAAAATATGCACCCCCCCATTGCCCTCGTCCCACACGTCACGGGCGAAGCGGGTACGCATCATGCTCATGGAAGCTCCAAAGGCGGGGAATAGCTCCTGGGTGCCCTTGGTGGTATAGAACAACTGCCGGGTATTGACCTGGGTGCGCGAGACCGGCTGGGTCAGGAAGGTGGGGATGATGGTTTTGTCGGCGAAGGTGTAATAGGTCTCAAAGCGCTCGTAAGGATACCGGGCCAGATCGGCCTGGGTTTTTTCCAGGGCTTCCTGAGCGATATCGTCGAAAATCCCGTAGTTCACGAAGCATTATTGTACCTGAGGGGAAAGGGGTGTGTCTATCAAGAACAATCCAAACTATTGGGCTTCAATCGTTGGCTTTACAGGGGTATAAGCGCTTTTGTATATTCAAGTTCGCATGCGGGCCTCCGCTTCAGCGGCCTCTTAATCGGCTTCCTTCTTCTGAAGAGGTCGGTAGGTTTGCCTGGCGGGGTATCTTTTTTTATGCTGGATGGGTTTGAGAGGCCACGATGAAAACCGCCGAAATCCGCGAGAAATTTCTCCAGTTCTTCGAGTCCAAGGGGCACCTGCGCCTGCCGAGCTTTAGCGTGATTCCCCAGGACGACCCCACCCTGCTTTTCATCAACGCCGGTATGACTCCCCTCAAGCCCTACTTTTTGGGCAAAAAACCGGTTTTTCCCGGTCACGAGGGGGAATGGTACCGGGTGACCACCTGCCAGAAGTCGGTACGCACCGGCGACATCGAGAACGTGGGGCGCACCAACCGCCACCAGACCGTCTTCGAGATGCTGGGCAACTTCAGCTTTGGGGACTACTTCAAAAAAGAGGCCATCGAGTGGGCCTGGGAGTTCCTGACCGACCCCAAGTGGCTGGGCCTGGACCCCCAGCGCCTCTACGTCACCGTATATGAAGAGGACGATGAGGCCTTTGCACACTGGGTGCGGGTAGGGGTCCCGCCTGAGCGCATCCACCGCTTCGGCGCCGACGAGAACTTCTGGCCACAAAACGCCCCCACCAAAGGCCCCAACGGCCCCTGCGGGCCGTGCAGCGAGATTTACTACGACCGGGGGCCCGCGTTTGGCAGCGATACCTGGGCCGACTACTACGAAACCCGCGAAAGCACCCGCTTTGTGGAAATCTGGAATCTGGTCTTCCCGCAGTACGACCGCAAGGACGGCGGCATCCTGGAACCCTTACCCAAGCCCAACATTGACACCGGGATGGGCCTAGCCCGGGTAGCCATGGTGTTGCAGGGCGTAACCGATTTCTACGAGACCGACGAGTTCCAGCCCCTGATTGCCAAAATTGTGGAGCTGACCGGCGTCAGCTATGAGGGCCCCAGCTCGGTGGCGCACCGGGTCATCTCCGAACACGCCCGCGCGGTGGCCTTCATCCTGGCCGACGGGGCCCACTTCTCCAACACCGGGCGCGGCTACGTGGTGCGCCGCCTGTTGCGCCGGGCGGTGCGCTTTGGCTACCTGCTGGGCCTGCGCGAGCCCTTCATGTACAAGCTGGCCGGGGTGGTGGCCGAGGTGATGGGCGGGGTCTACCCCGAGCTCAAAGAGAACCTGGAAAGCGTGCAGAAACAGATCAAGATTGAAGAAGAGCAGTTTTTGCGGACGCTCGAGAGCGGCATCAAGCGCCTGGACGGCATGCTGGCGGGCCTGAAGCCTGGCGATACACTCTCGGGCAGGGATGCCTTCACCCTCTACGACACCTACGGCTTCCCGCCCGACCTCACGCTGGCGATTGCCGACGAGCGCGGCATCAAGGTAGATACCGAGGGCTACGAGAAAGCCCTGGAAGAAGCCCAGGAACTGGCCCGCCAGCGCATGGCCTTCGACAAGGAACTTTTCAAGAAGTCCAATGAAGCCCTGGCCGCCCTGGCCGCCGACTACGGGGGCACAAGCTTTGTGGGCTACGAAGACCTCGAGGCCCAGGCCCAGGTCAAGCTGCTGCTGGTGGGCGAGCAGACCCTGCAAGAAGCCCCCGCCGGAACCGAGGTGCAGGTGGTGCTGGACAAAACCCCCTTCTACGCTGAAGGGGGCGGCCAGGTGGGGGATACCGGCATCCTGGAGTGGGAAGGCGGCTGGGCCAGGGTCTCTACCACCCAGAAAAACCCCGATGGCATCTTCTTGCACCTGGCACGGGTAGAAGAGGGCACCCTCAAGTCCGGTACGGTGGTGCGGGCCCTGGTGGATATCCACCGCCGCGACACCGAGAAAAACCATACCGCCACCCACCTGCTGCACGCGGCGCTGCGGGCCGTGCTGGGTACGCACGTCCAGCAAAAAGGGAGCTACGTGGGGCCGGATCGGCTGCGCTTCGACTTCAGCCAGTTCGAGCCGATTGCGCCCAGAGACCTGGCCCGAATTGAGCTGCTGGTCAACCGCTGGATTCAGGCCGACTTCCCGGTCAGCTACACCTACAAGCCCCTGGAAGAAGCCCGCAAGGAAGGGGCCATGGCCCTCTTTGGCGAAAAGTACGGCGACGTGGTGCGGGTGGTGAGCGTGGAGGGCACGGTGGACAAAGTGGCCTCCAAGGAGCTGTGCGGCGGCTGCCATGTGCGGCGCACCGGCGAGATTGGCGCATTCGTGATTGTGGGCGAGGAGTCGGTGGCGGCGGGGGTACGGCGCATCGAAGCCCTGACCGGCACCGGAGCCACCCAGTATGTGCGCGAGATGCTGGACCGAATGAACAGCCTGGCCCGCGAGCTGGGCACGGCCCCCGAAACCCTGCCGGAGCGGGTAGGTAAGCTACAGGACGAGCTCAAGGCGCGGGAAAAGGAAGTTGAGAAGCTGAAGCTGGACCTGGCTCGAGCCCAGCTGGGGGGCGGCTCGGCGGGAGCCCGGCTCCAGGAGGCGAACGGCTACACCTATCTGGCAGTCAAACTCGAGGGCATCGAGGCCGGAGCCCTGCGCGGCGCAGCCGACGAACTGCTGGACAAGCACAAAGCCGACCTGGTGGCGGTGGGCTCGGGTCAGAACCTGGTGATCAAGGTGAGCAAGGCCGCCCAGGACAAAGGCCTGGATGCGGGCGCGGTGA
>CAZIXH010000064.1:0-2583 GCA_964543055.1 uncultured bacterium | reverse complement strand
GGCCAGCACATCACCCAGCAGACTCTGCCGTCGCAGCATGGTAAAAGCCCCCAGCACTCCGCCAATCACGCCCAACAGAGCCGAACCCAGGGCCACGTTTCGCAGGGTATAGTCGGTAAAAACCTGGGATAGGAGTTCCATCTCGAGCATTCGGTGTTTAGCTTCAAAGCGCAGGGACTGCTTTCGCTACTGCCCTGGA
Source organism: uncultured bacterium (assembly GCA_964543055.1). Lineage (GTDB taxonomy): Bacteria > Deinococcota > Deinococci > Deinococcales > Thermaceae > Meiothermus. Next base: position 2,384 of record CAZIXH010000064.1, on the reverse strand, counting down.
TTTTCTAGCTCCAGGCACTTAACTTTTTGGCTATTTACTTTGGGCTATCGGCAAAGAAGCCCCCACCATCCGTTCGCCATACGTTCGTTTCAGGTTCTCAGCGGTGAAAGCTTCGTCCATCGGACCGCTGGCAATAACCTGTACGTTGAGCAAGGTCAGGTGGTCGAAATAGGCCCGCACGGTTTCCAGGTCGTGGTGTACGACCACCACGGTTTTGCCATGCACTTTGAGCTCATGCAGCACCTTCAAAATGGCGTCTTCGGTGACGGCGTCCACCCCTGCAAAAGGCTCATCCATAAAGTAGAGGTCGGCGTCCTGGGCTAAAGCGCGGGCCAGAAAGACCCGCTGCTGCTGTCCGCCTGAAAGCTGGGAGATTTGCCGGTGGGCAAAGGCCTGCATCGAGACCTGCTCCAAGCAGCGCAGGGCTGCCTCGCGCTCGAGCCTGCCGGGCCGCCTGAACCAGCCCAGCTTGCCGTAGAGCCCCATCATCACCACATCCAACACACTGGTGGGGAAATCCCAGTCTACCGTGCCCCGCTGGGGCACATAGCCAATGCGGGCTCGAGCCTCAGCCAGGCTTTGTCCGAAGAACCAAACCTGCCCGGAGGCTCTGGGTACCAGCCCCAGTACGGCCTTGAGGAGCGTTGATTTACCGGCTCCGTTGGGGCCAACTATGGCGCATAGCTGCCCGGCAGGCACCTCCCAGTCGATGTCCCACAGCACAGGTTTTTCACGGTAAACCACGGTCAGGTCGCGCACGACCAGGGGGTGTGGGTCGTGTGGAGTAGGGGAGGGGGTCATAGCGGCCTCCCGAGCAGTCCATTCACAATGGTGCGGATGTTGTGTTCCATCATGCCCACATAGGTTCCTTCGGGGGTACCGGGGTTGCCGGCGGCATCGGAAAAAAGTTGGCCCCCCACCGCCACACTCCAGCCTCGGGCCCGCACGGCGGCCACCACCGCCTCTATGGCACGTCGGGGTACGCTAGACTCCACAAAGACGGCCCGAATCCTTCGCTGGACAATAAAATCGGCCAACTGCTGCACGTCGCGGGTTCCGGCTTCGGAGAGGGTGGAGATGCCTTGCAGCCCCCGTACCTCGAGGCCATAGCGCCGCCCTAAGTAGGCGAAAGCGTCGTGGGCGGTAATCAACACCCGTTGCTGGGCTGGAATCTGCGCAATTTGCTGGCGAATGAAGGCATCGAGTTGCCCCAGGCGCCGCTCATAAGCCTGGGCGTTGGCCCGGTAGTAGGCGGCCCCCGCCGGGTCAGCTTTACTCAGGGCGCTCTCCACCTGGCCTACCGTCAGCTTCCAGAGGGTGACATCGAACCAGACGTGCGGGTCATAGGTATACTGGCCCTCAAAACCTCCGGGAGGCCGAATCAGCCGTTCGCGTGGAATGGCGTCGGTCACCGCGATGGCCTTGGGCAGGCGCTCGAGGAGTTCCATCATTTTGCCTTCCAGGTGTAGACCTGCATAAAAAATGAGGTGAGCGCGCTGTAGCTTCCGCACGTCGCCCGCCGAAGCCTTGTAGAGGTGGGGGTCTACCCCGGCACCCATCAAGCCTTCGACCTGCACGCGGTTGCCCCCAACTTGTTGCACCAGGTCGGTAACAAAGTTGACCGTGGTCACGATTTGCAGCGGGCTTTGTCCGATGGGTTGGAGTCGGGCTATTTTGTCTGCCTGGGCGTGTGCCGGGAAGCCTCCAAGCAAGACCAGACCCAACGCAGCCAGATGGCCCGCTCTACGCATGGGGGCCTCCCTCGAGGTGAACCCACAGCACCTGGGCCAGGCTCCTGGGTAGTAAGTAACGTTCGTTGCCTACCTGGACGCGGCTGCCCTCTGGGGTCTGTTCCAGCAGTTCGATGGGAGCCCCCGGTTTCAGGCCCAGGTGAGCGAACAGATTGAGCGTGTCCTGATCCTGGGTAGCGACCCGGGCCACCCTGCCGAGACCACCCCGCTCCAGGGCGGTCAAACGGCAGTTGGGGGCGCTTTGGGGCAGCTCGAGGGTTGCGCTAGGAATGGCGTCGCCGTGGGGGTCGTGGGAGGGGTGGCCCAGCCACTCGGCAATGCGCTCCTCGAAGGCTTCGGAGATGTGGTGCTCGAGCTTTTCCGCCTCGGCATGGACTTCTTCCCAGCCATAGCCCAGGGCCTGGTGCAAATAGGCCTCGATTAACCGGTGGTGGCGAAGTACCGCAAGGGCTACCTTGTAGCCTGCCTCAGTGAGGCGCAAACCCCGGTAGGCTTCGTAGTCCACCAGCCCCCGCTCGGCCAGTTTTTTTAGCCTGCCAGTGACCGAAGCAGGTCTTCCCTGCATCTTGTCGGCCAGCGACTGAGTGGATCCGGGGCGAGTATCTTCCAGTTTGCCCATGCCTTCGCCCCCGC
>CAZIXH010000063.1:0-5505 GCA_964543055.1 uncultured bacterium | reverse complement strand
CCGCAACAGCCCACCCTAGTGTGCACACCCCCCAACGTGTCTCCTTCTTCTTCTTTTTATTCAGGCAGAAGACGGCATACGAGCTCTCGTCCGGTCTCGTGGGCTCGGAGACGTGTATATGAGCCAGCACCAGCACCGGGGCCTGCTTGCGGATTGCCGCACCGGTTTTGGAGGTTGGCAGGCTGCTGGCATCGCCCAGGCTGAACACGTTGGGGAAGCGCACGTGCTGCAGGGTGTGTTTGTCCACCTGTACCCAGCCTAAGGGTGTGCTGGGGTCGGCCAGGGGGCTTTGTTTGAGGAAGTCCGGGGCGCTTTGGGGGGGCACTACGTGGAGAAAGTCGAAAGGAATGGTCACCCGGGGCCTGGGTGCGCTGGGGTTGGCCTTGACTGCTGGGTGATTGACGGTGTACTCGTAGGTGGCTTCCTTTTTGAGGCCATCCACCGCTATGAGCTCGTGGTGGAACTGGGTCTGGATGCTGTAGCGCTCCACTACCCGGTCCAGTACGGCCTTGATCTCGGGCACCCCGAAGATGATGGTTCCAGCCGAGCCAAAGATGATCTGGGTGTCTTTGCTGATTCCCTTGCGGCGGGCATGGTCGGCGGCCAGATACATGATTTTTTGCGGAGCGCCGCCGCACTTGATGGGCGTGCTGGGGGCGCTGAACAGGGCCACCCCGCCTTTGAGCTGCTGGAGAAACGACCAGGTTTTGGGCGCCAGGTCGAAGCGGTAGTTGCTGCTCACGCCGTTTTGGCCCAGGGTCTCTTCCAGCCCCTCAATCTTGTGCCAGTCGAGCTGAATACCCGCGGCCACCACCAGGTAGTCGTACCCCACCTCCTTGCCCCCACGGGTGCGCACCACCTGCTGCGTGGGGTCTATCTCCTCGGCGTAGTCCTGGATCCAGCGCACGCCCCTGGGTATCAGGTTTTCCTGTGGACGTACCGAGGCCTGAGGGTTGTAGGTGCCTGCCCCTACCAGCGTCCAGGCGGCCTGGTAGTAGTGCTTTTCGGAGGGCTCGAGCACCGCTACATCCTCTACCCCTTTGCGCCTGAGCTGGGCGGCCACGGTCAGGCCTGCCGTCCCGCCGCCGACAATCAGGATTTTGTGATGGAGCCGCTCCTTGACCTGGCTCCGTACCGTAATGGCTTTTTCCTCCCTTACAATCATGTAAACCAGCCTCCCTTGGAACTTGGCATCGTTCAGACCAGGGTAGGTATAACTTTTGGTTGAAGCAAATAGCTTTTGGTTATATTTTTCATCACATCGGGGTATGATTGTCCCTATCAGCTATGCGTCTGAACCCTAGGTACCTGGTGGTATTTTGCGTGGTGGCCGAGCTGCGCAGTCTGAGCCGCGCTGCCGAGGTATTGAACCTGAGCCAGCCCGCGGTCAGCAAGACCCTGAAGGCCCTCGAGGACACGGTGCGCCAACCCCTCTACGAACGCACCCCGCAGGGCATCACCCTGACCGAGGCGGGCAAGGCCCTGCTCCCTTATGCCTGCGCGGTGAACCGCAGCCTGGCTCACGCCACGCGGTTTATCGAGGAGCGGCGGCACAAGCGCATTCCGCAGCTCGAGGTGGGTCTGGCCTGGAGCTTGATTCCCCGCTACGAGGCCGGCCTGTTGCGCTGGGCAACCCTGGAAGAGGCCCGTTGCGAGCTGCACCTGACCAACGGAACCACCCTGGAGCTCATCGAGCAGGTCTACCAGCGCGACCTGGATGCGGCCCTGGTGCTGGGCGGCACCGACGCCCTGCCCGAGCCCCTCAGCGCCCGTCGCCTGACCAGCGACGAGATGGTGCTGATTGTGGCCCCCACGCATCCCTGGGCTGGTATGGGGGGGGTGGCCCTGGGGCAGCTCGAGGGCATGACCTTACTGGTGCCCCAGCGCAACTCCCGTCTGCGCTTGCGCTTAGAACAGTTCCTCGAGCGCCACGGGATTGTGCCCGAACGGGTGCTGGAGTGTGGCAGCCTGTACGGCGTGAAAGCCGCCGCCGCTGCCGGGTTGGGGGTGGGCCTGTCCAGCCGCTCGTTTGTGGAGCCCGAGGTTAAGGCGGGGCTCTTACGCGTCTTGATGGTCGAGGACAGCGGCTTCTCGCTGGGCGTGCACTGGGTGGCCTACCCCGAGGCCTCGGTAGATGCGGCCACCCGCGAGATGCTGGGGCTTTTGTGGCGCTACCTGGGCGCACCCACAACCGTGGGCCAGGCTCCGTAAGCTAAAAATCGGGGCCTCCTGGGAGGCCCCAATCATCCGCTCAGCGCTAGGGGTACTCGTAGGTAACGACAAGAGTGGGCTTGTAGCTTGAAGCATCGCCAGTGTAGAAGGCAGCATAGTCGTTCGCGCCATCTGCGTTGGTAGCGGTGGGGAAGCGCAGGCGGAACTGCGAGCGGTTGCCCCTGGCTACCCGGTTGGTGTAATCGTCGCGTACCTTCGAGAAGACCGAAGCGCTCTTCCAGCCAGTGGTTGTGGTGGTGCTGAGGGTGTAAGCGTAGGTAAGAACGGCTGTATCGAAGTCGCCGGCATCCAGGCCGGAGCCGTAGTAAACGCTTTCAGCGCGTAAGCTACCACCCAGGTCGGTGTACGGCGCTCCAATAACCAGATACTGATAGGCGTACAGGATTGCCGAGGTAATGTTGGTAGCACTATCGGTCACCAGCGGGCTGAGATCGAAGCTGAGGAAGCCCCGCATGGAGGTGTTGGCACTGGTATCGCCTACCGCCGACCCAACCGAGGTAGTGTACACGGATCCAGTATTGTAAGCGAAACCGTCTAGTGCAGCCTGACTCTCGAGGTTCACGGTCTTCTGCTGAATCACCCGGAAGGAGTGGGTTACCGTAGCGGCCAGGGTGTTACCAGCCAGGTCTTTGGCAGCGTTGGTCACCTGCCAGGTAACGATGACGCCATAGGCGAAATCGCTGCTGGGGTTGAAAACCATGCGGTTGCTGCTGGGCCATGTAAAGGTTCCAGTCACACCCGCAGGACTGGTGATCTGGAAGGCTGTCTGCGTAGAGGCTTTGTCCATCGGCTCGGAGAACGTAACCTCGATGTTGGTGGTGCGGGCAATCCCGGTAGCCCCGTTCGCTGGAACATACGCGGTTACGGTGGGTTTGGTGGTATCGGGCGCGCTGGCTGTTGTGAAGCTGAAGTTGTAGGGTGCGGCCAACGGGTCATCGGCCAGGTCTTTGGCCCCCGTGCCCAGCGTAACGCTATAGGTGGTATTGAAGCTCAGATTGGTGGGGGGGTTGCAGGTGGCCAGCTTGCTGTCGGGCGTCCAACTCCACGCACAGGTAATTGCCGGGCTGCTGCTAAAAGCTCCTTCTACCGAAGCCTTGTTCATGGCCTTGGAGAAGCTGAAGGAGATGTCGGTATTGACGGGAATGTTGGTGTCGCCATTGGCCGGTGCTGTGCTCAACACACTGGGAGGGCTGCCCACAGTGGTGAAGCTGAAAGTCTTGCTGCCAGTCAGAGCGTTGCCCGCATGGTCTTTGCCCTCCACCGTTACGGTATAGGTGGTTTCGCTAGCCAGGTTGGTGGCGGGGTCGAAGCTGACCCTGGTGTTCTCGGGGTTCCACGTAGGATCGCCCAGGTCGAAGCTGGGCGCTATGGTCACCGTGACCGTACCCACGTCCATCCCTTCGCTGAAGGTGACCTCGAGGTTGCTGTCCAGTGCCACCAGCGTGGCCCCGTTTGCGGGCACCGTAGAGGAAATGGTGGGAGCGGTGGTGTCGGGTGCAATCGGCGCGGTGGCCACTTCGTCGGTTCTGGCCGACTTGAGCCCGCCGGTATCCTCGGCGTCCAGGGCAAAGTAGTAGGTGGTGCCGTTGGTCAGGCCAGCCACAACCTTGCTGGTCGCGGGCTTAGGGACGTATTCCACATTGGTCAAAGCGCCCGAGGCAGTGCCCCAGTAGACGTTGTAGCCCTTGAGGTCGGGCTCGGTGTTGGCGTTCCAGTTGAGCACTATCTGCCGGTCGCCTGGAATGGCCACAAAGCCGGTGGGCTTTTCGGGCGGGTTGTTCACTTGCTGGCCGCACTGGCCCGCCATCAGCAATAAACTACCCAGTGCGAGCAAAAGCCAGTTTCTGGTTCTCATACAGACCTCCAGAAGAGGTAATCCAGACACTTGCAGAGGGTCGCACCCCCGACAACGGGTTGAGCCTGATGGGTTTTTAGTGGTTCACGCCCCTACCGCAGAGCATCTGGGGCTAAAGCGTGTGAAATGCCGTTTGAGGCCGTTTGCTCTTTCTCCACGCAGACCCCCTTTCCCAGGTTCACCAGGTGACCTGTACTTAAGTCAGAAGAAGATAACCCTGATGATTTAAGCCTACTACCTGGCCGCCATTTGTCCAGGTGCGAATGCCCCGGAAAACCTGTAATGGAGCGGTAATTCGAGGTTTCACTTAAGCTTTCAAGCGGGACACAAGCCAGGGGGTCTTGGGGGTAGAACATGGGGGAGGCGTACCATGCGCAACCTGCGTGCAGTGGCCTTGCTTGTCTTGGGTGTGGTGGTTTTGGGTTTTGCGGAGGCCCGTACCTGTCTGTACTACTTCTGGGGGGAAGGCTGCCCCCACTGTGCCCGGGTCGAAGGCCACCTGCGGGCCCTCGAGCAGCGCTATCCCTGGCTAGACATCCGGCGTTTCGAGGTATACCAGAACCGAACCAACCTGCAACGGCTGAACGAGCTGTTCGAACGCTATGGGGTGCCGCAGGGCGAGCAGGGCATTCCGGCGGCCTTTATTGGGGAGCGCTACCTGGTGGGGGACACCCCCCTGCTGCAACACCTCGAGAGCCTGGTGCTCACCCAGCAAGGTGCACCCTGCCCTACCTTGACCGCCGCCCCTGCCCAGGCCCCGCCCGCGCTGGGCTTTCCTTTCCTGCTGACGCTGCTGGGGGCAGCCCTGGTGGACTCCATCAACCCCTGCGCCATAGCGGTGATACTGCTCCTTTTTGGCGGCTTGATGATTTTCGAGGACGCCGAAGACCGACGGCGGGTGCTGCGCACGGGCCTGGCCTTTACGGGAGGTCTGTTTCTGGCCTACCTGTTGTTTGGCCTGGGCCTTTTCTCCGCCCTGCGCTTGACCAGTGCGGCGCTATGGTTCAAGACGGCGGTGGGGGTGCTGGCCATTCTGATTGGCCTGGCCAACCTCAAGGACTATTTCTGGTATGGCGGGGGCGGTTTTGTGATGGAGATCCCCCTTCGCTGGCGGCCCGCCCTGTTTGGCCTGATTCGCAGAGCCACCTCGCCCCCGATGGCCTTTGTGACCGGGCTGGCCGTGACATTGTTCGAGCTGCCCTGCACGGGTGGGCCCTATCTGTTTGTGCTGGGTCTGATGGCCGAGCGTTCGACCCAGTGGCAGGCCCTGCCCTATTTGCTTTTGTACAACCTGGTGTTTGTGGCGCCCCTGGTGATGCTCACCCTTGGGGTTTACTGGGGGCGCATCGGGGTGGAAGCCACCGGCGAATGGCGCGAGCGGAATATCCGCCGGCTGCATGGCGTGGCCGGGGTGGTTC
>CAZIXH010000062.1:0-6558 GCA_964543055.1 uncultured bacterium | reverse complement strand
ATGGTCTGGGCCAGCTCGAGGGCCTCCTCCAGGTACAGCTCTACCGGAACCACCCTGTTCACCAGCCCATGCTGCAAGGCCTCCCAGGCCGAGAGCACCCGTCCGGCCAGAATCACTTCCATAGCCAGGTACTTGCCGACCTGCCGGGTGAGGCGCTGGGTGCCGCCGCCGCCGGGAATGATGCCCAGGTTAATCTCGGGCTGGGCAAACCGGGCGGTATCGGAAGCCACAATCAGGTCGCAGATCATGGCCAGCTCACAGCCCCCACCGTAGGCGAACCCCGAAACCGCCGCAATCAGGGGTTTGCGAACCTTGCGCAGGCTCTCGTACTGGTCGGCCCGGAGCCCCCGCATCAGGTCGCTCAGGCTGGTCTGTTGAAACTCTGTGATGTCGGCCCCGGCGGCAAAGGCCCGCTCGTTGCCGGTGATAACCATAGCGCCGATGGCTTCGTCCTGCTCGAAGGCCCCAATGGCCTGGGCCAGTTCGCGCAGGGTCGCGGTGTTGAGGGCGTTGAGCTGCTTGGGCCGGTTGAGCTTCACCAACCCTACACGCCCGTGGGTTTCGACCAGAATGTTCTCGTACATAAGGCTCCTAGGGTTTTATACCAACTTTATTCGAACGCGCATCCTATGGGCCAGCCATATCAAAGACCTGCACACGCCTCGCAGAGCCTTTGGCTTTGAGCTTTCGGCCCTGGGTGTGGCCGAGATTGGGGGTTCATCAAAGCTGAGAGTTAAGGTGAAGTTGGTATTACTTGAGCCGCTCTGCTGGAAACCGCTCGTTTTCCCAGACGTCCATAAAGGCGGTACCTGCGGCCAGCCTGGCGCTGTGGGGCACGCCACCGGGAATGTGGTAATAATCGCCTTTGCGAAAGACCTTTCGCTCGCCGCCAATGAGGAACTCTACCTCACCCTCCAGCACCACGCCCCACTGTCCGTCGTGGGCGTGCTCGGGGACATAGGTTTCCTCCTGCACCTGGGCAAACCCCACCTGCCCCTTGTGCCCCGAGAGCACCGCCATGTCCATACCGGGCCAGATTTCCACCTGCTTGAAGGCTTTGAACCACTCTGGAAAGACGCTCATATTTTTGACCTCGGTCTAAAGCTTATCGCCTGGGCCAAGCTCCCCACAACCGTCCGGTTTTGCTTTGGGCATCGGCTATCTGCTATTGGCTATCGGATGCAGGCATGTTAGCATTCTTTGCTAGTTATGGCGCTGATTGTTCAGAAATATGGTGGAACCAGTGTGGGCGACCTCGAGCGCATTCACAAGGTAGCCCAGCGCATCCACCACTACCTCGAGAAGGGGCACCAGATTGCGGTGGTGGTCTCGGCCATGGGCCGCATGACCGACGAGCTGATTGCCCTGGCCAAGCGGGTCAACAAACGCCCGCCCCAGCGGGAGCTCGACATGCTAACCACCATTGGCGAGCAGCAGTCGGTGGCCTTGCTCTCGATGCAACTGAGTGCCATGGGTATTCCGGCGCGGGGCTTTACCCAGCACCAGATTGGCATCACCACCGATGGGCGCTTTGGCGATGCCCGCATTCTGCGGGTGGAGCCCAGGCTCATCCAGCAAGCGCTGGATAGGGGCGAGGTGGCGGTGGTGGCAGGTTTCATGGGCACCACCCCCGAAGGCGAACTCACCACTTTGGGGCGGGGCGGCTCCGACACCACGGCGGTTGCCCTGGCCGCGGCCCTGGAGGCTCAGGAGTGCGAGATTTTCACCGATACCGAAGGGGTCTACACCACCGACCCCCACGCCATTCCCGAGGCCCAGAAGCTCAGCAAAATCGGCTACGACCAGATGCTCGAGATGGCCGCGTTGGGGGCGCGGGTGCTGCACCCCAGGGCGGTCTACTACGGCAAGCGCTACGGAGTGAAAATCCACGTGCGCAGCAGTTTTTCCTATAACCCTGGCACCTTAGTGACGGAGGATGGTATGGAACTCGATCGCCCTGTGACGGGGGTGGCCCTTGACGACGAAATTGCCCAGATTGGCCTGGTAGGCATCCCCGACCGGCCCGGTATAGCGGCCCAGGTCTTTGAAGCGCTAGCCCGCAAGGGGGTGGCCGTGGACATGATTATTCAGGGGGTTCCCGGTCACGAGGCCAGCCGTACCCAGATGGCTTTCACGGTCAACCAGGACTTTGCCGAGGAGGCCATGGAGGCCCTCGAGCCCGTTCTGGCCGAAATTGGCGGTGAGGCTCAGCTCCGCCGCGACATCTGCAAAATCTCCATCGTGGGGGTGGCCCTGGCCTCCACCCCCGGCATTCCAGCCCGCATGTTCCAGGCGCTCTCGAGTGTAGGCGCCAACATAGACATGATTGCCACCAGCGAGGTGCGGATCTCCGCCATTATCCCCTTGCAGTCGGCGGAGGCTGCACTGCGGGCTGTGCACAGCGCTTTTGAGCTGGACAAGCCGGTTGTAGGCTAGCGCAAAGGGTTAAGGGCCAAGGCCCCACTCCAGGGCGCAGCAAGGAGCCGTATGAGCGAATCCCAAGGCTATTCGGGCAAACAGTACCTGACCTGGCAGGACATCACCAACCTGGTTTCCAAGCTGCTGGGCCAGGTCAACCCCAACGACTTTGACTGCATTCTGGCCGTTACCCGGGGCGGCATGATTCCGGCCTGCTTGGTTTCCGAGGCCACCGACCAGCGCAACATCCTGACGGCGGCGGTGATGTTTTACACCGATGTCGGCGAGACCATCAAAGACCCGGTTTTTCTGCAGTTTCCCTCCGATAGCCTGCTCTACGGCAAGCGCATTCTGATAGTGGACGACGTCTGGGACTCGGGCAAAACGGCGGTGGCGGTGCGGGAGCGTATCAAAATGGCGGGCGGTCAGCCGCAGGTGGCGGTTTTGCACTATAAGCCCCGCAAAAGCCAGTTTCCGGGCGATGCCCCCGACTACTTCGCCGCCGAGACCGATGCCTGGATTGTGTACCCCTGGGACCCGGCGCAGGGCTGGACGACCCTGGGACAGGGAGCCGGTCGGGCTTGAAGATTACCTGGGTACAGATTTACTTCAATTTAGCCAGGGATGAGGGCGCACAACCGTGCGCCCTTTGCATATATCGGAAGCTCGTGCCTTACTTGATCAGCCCTAGTTGCAGCACTGCATCCCGCTCTTCGGCCAGTTCCTTGGCCGTAGCGTCCATCTTGCTACGGCTAAACTCGTTGATGTCCAGTCCCTGAACAATCTCAAAGTCACCATTCTTGCAGACGCAGGGGTAGCTGTACACCAGCCCCTCGGGGATGCCATAAGAGCCGTCGGAGGGGATGGCCATGCTCACCCAGTCGCCCTCGGGGGTGCCCAGCGCCCAGTCGCGCATGTGGTCAATGGCCGCGCTGGCCGCCGAGGCTGCGGAGGATGCGCCTCGAGCCTCGATAATTTCCGCGCCGCGCTTGGCCACTTTGGGAATGTAGGTGTTGGCGTACCAGTCGTGGTCGCCCACCAGTTCATAGGCGCTTTTGCCCCCCACTTCGCAGTGGTAGAGGTCGGGGTATTGCGTTACCGAGTGGTTACCCCAGATGGTCATTTTCTTGATTTCGGTGACGGGCACCTTGAGGCGGGCCGCCAGTTGGGAGATGGCCCGGTTGTGGTCCAGGCGGGTCATGGCGTGAATCTGGCGGGGGGAGAGGTTGGGGGCGTTTTTGTAGGTAATCAGGGCGTTGGTGTTGGCGGGGTTCCCCACCACCAGCACCTTTACGTGTCTGCGGGCGTTGTCCGAGAGAGCCCGGCCCTGGGCCGTGAAGATAGCCCCGTTGGCCTGGAGTAAGTCCGCACGTTCCATGCCCTGTTTGCGCGGCATGGCCCCGACCAGCAAGGCATAGTCGGCGTCGCCAAAGGCTACGTTGGGGTCGTCGGTAGCCACAATACCTGCCAGGGTGGGGAAGGCGCAGTCCTCGAGCTCCATAATCACCCCATTGAGGGCCTTGAGGGCCGGGGTGATTTCCAGCAGTTGCAAGATGACCGGTTGATCCTTGCCCAGCATCTCGCCCGAGGCGATGCGAAACAGCAAGCTGTAGCCAATCTGACCGGCTGCACCGGTTACCGCGACTCTGACAGGGGATTTCATCGGTAAACTCCTTTCGGGGGCCAGTGCCCCGCTTAACCGCTCACGATAATAACGCGCTTCAACTCAGAATAGCGAGGACGATGCCTGGGGGTAGCTACACCAGCGCAAAAACCCGTGCGGTTCCTACCACTAGACCCTAACAATGCTCTGGCTTTAGCATGGGCCGTATGACGGTGAGTCGCTATTATGACGTCAAGCGAGATGAGCGAGGCAAGCGTTACCTGGAGCCATTTGTCCAAGGTTCATTGCTCCTGGGGCTGCCCCTCCTGAACAAGGGAACCGCTTTTACCCACGAGGAGCGCAAAGCGCTGAGGCTCGAGGGTCTCCTGCCCCCCCACGTGACCACCCTCGAGGAGCAAAAGCAGCGCAACTTCCGCCGCTATCGCCTGATTGAAAACGACCTGGAAAAACACATCTTCCTGCGCAACCTGCAAGACCGCAACGAGGTGCTCTTTTTTGCCCTCTTTGCCGACCACATGAGCGAAATGCTGCCCATCCTCTACACCCCAACGGTGGGCGAGGCAGTCAAGCAGTTTTCCCATATTTACCGCTTCCCCAGGGGCTTTACGGCCTCTACCGACAACATCCACGAAATTGACGAGGCCCTGTCCAACGTCCCCCTCAATGATGTGCGCCTGGCGGTGGCCACCGATTCTTCGGCCATTCTGGGCATCGGTGACCAGGGGTTTGGCGGCATGGCCATCTCCATCGGCAAGCTGGCCATTTACACGGCGGCGGGGGGGCTGGGGCCCGACAAAGCCCTGCCGGTGGAGCTGGATGTAGGCACCAACCGGGCCGACCTGATCAACGACCCCCTCTACCTGGGGGTGCGTCACCGGCGGCTTTCCGGCGACGAGTACTACGCCTTCATGGACCGCTTCGTGGAGGCTTTTCGCCGGCGTTACCCCAACGCGGTCATGCAGTGGGAGGACTTTGGCAAGGACACCGCTTTTACGGTACTCGAGCGCTACCGCAAGGTGCTTCCCTCCTTCAACGACGACATCCAGGGCACCGGCGCGGTCACCCTGGCCGGGGTCTTGTCGGCCTGCCGGATCAAGGGCCAGCACCTCTCCGATCAGCGCATCCTGGTTTATGGTGCCGGTGCCGGGGGTGCGGGGGTCGCGCAGGCCATTCTGGATGGTCTCATGCGAGAGGGTTTGAGTGAGGCCGAGGCCAAGGAGCGCCTGTTCGTGCTCGACTCGAAGGGCTTGTTAATTGGCAGCCGGAGCATGGAAGACTACAAGAAAAAGTTCGCCAAGGACCCGGCCCATGTTCAGGGCTGGCAGTTTGAGGGCGAGGCTCCCAACCTGTACGAAACCATCGTTAATGCCAGAGTGACGGTTTTGCTGGGCCTGTCGGGGCAGCCGGGCTCCTTTACCGAGCCCATCGTGCAGGCCATGCTGGCCCACACCGAGCATCCGGTTATTTTCCCGCTCTCCAACCCGACTAGTTCGTCGGAGGCCTTTCCGGAGGACATCCTGCGCTGGACCCAGGGCAAGGCCCTGGTGGCTGCCGGGAGCCCCTTTGCCCCGGTGGAACTGGGGGGCCAAACCTACGCAATAGGCCAGGGTAACAATGCGTTTGTGTTCCCCGGTCTGGGCTTTGGTACGGTGCTGTCCAAGGCCAGGGAAGTCTCGGATGACATGGTGCTGGAAGCAGCCTATGCCCTCTACGACTACACCAGCAAGCACCACCCCGACCGTGTATACCCCCCTACTTCCGAGTTGCGGGAGGTGAGCCAGTACGTGGCCTCGAGGGTGATTCGCCAGGCCATGAAGGAGGGGCTCGCACGTGAAGAGCGCCTAATGGGCCTCAATATGGAGGCCATTCAGGCTTACGTGGCCGAGCGGTTCTGGCAGCCCAAATATCTGCCCTTCAAACTGGCTAAAAACGATTCCTAGCCAGTGACCTGGATTCAAGGCGGTCTGCTCGACCTATGACGAGGGGCCGTTCTTACCGTGCTGTACAGGATAACTGAAATAAATGACAAAATTTGGTATAGATTTTCGTATACTTTATATGTCAAGGGCTTTTAGCCCGCTTTGTATATGGATAAAAAAGACCGCCCCGTGTACATCATTTCGGTTGCAGCCGAACTGGTGGATATGCACCCCCAGACCCTGCGGTTGTACGAGCGCAAAGGCCTCATTCAGCCCAAGCGCTCGGGGGGCAAGACCCGCCTGTACTCGGAACGGGATGTTGAGAAACTTCGGGAAATTCGCCGTCTGACCCAGGAGCTCGGGGTCAACCTGGCGGGGGTCGAAGAGATCATGAAACTGCGCGATGAGCTATGGACGCTCGAGCAGCGCTTTCGGGAGGAAGCTGAACGCCTCAAGGTAGAACTCGGCGAGAAGCTGGAAGCCTTCAAGACCCCCCCAGCCCTGCCCGCCCCCGGCGAGGGCAAGAAAAAAATCAACGAGAAGGAGCGGCCTGTCTATATCATCTCGGTGGCCGCCGACATTGTGGGAATGCACCCC
>CAZIXH010000061.1:0-4059 GCA_964543055.1 uncultured bacterium | reverse complement strand
GCGCACCTGCTTGGCCCGGATGGCCTCCACCAGGGCTTCCTGGTCTACGGTTTTGCCCCGCCCTGCATTGACGAACAGCACCCCCGGTTTCATCTGGGCAAACTGGGCCGCCCCTATCAGCCTGTCGGTGGCCGGGGTATGCGGCAACAGGTTGATGACCACGTCGGCTTTGGGCAGCAGCGCGGGCAGGTCGGCCCAGGCATGGACGCCCTCGCGGGCCGTGCGGGCTACCCGGATAAATTGAAGCTCAAAAGGGGCCAGGCGCTTTTCGGTGGCGCGGGCAATGGAGCCATACCCCAAAAACAGCACCGTGGAGCCCTCGAGGTCGTCCACCCAGCGGTAGGCCCAGCGTTGCTCCCGCTGGGCATCGCGGAACTCGGGGAAGCGCTTGATGGCCCCCAGCACCGCTGCCACAATCCATTCCGACACCGGAATATCGTGCACCCCCGCCGCATCACAGAGCACGATGCCAGGGGGTAGCCGCGGCAGAATCCAGTCCACCCCCGCCGTAAGGGTCTGCACCACCTTGAGGTGCTTCAGGTTGGGCAACTCCGCAAAAAAACGCCTGGCACCGCTACCGTAGGGGGCTACGGCAAACTCGGCCCGCAGAGCCTGCTCCGGCAAGGGGGCTTCCTTGGGTAAAAAGGCGATCTCTACCCCATCGGGGAACCCCTGCAAAAGACCGGGTTCAATCACTTCGGAGACCAGAAGAATCATCAGCGCTACTATATCGCGGCTTGCGGACGTTTTAACGCTCGGTGTGGTAGCAAGATTCTATCTGAGACGGCCAATCTAGCTTCTGGGCCTGGGGGTCATTCTGAAAGCGGCTTCGAAGCCTGCCATCGCCAGCCTGGCCCGGGGCTGCCCACCCAGGGCCTGTACAATCGCTTTAGCCGTGAGCGATGCACCCGACATTCAAACACGTAAGCGCAAGCACCTCGAGGTCTGCCTCCAGGAGCCGGTGGAGTACACCCGCCTCACCACCGGGTTTGAGCGCTACCGCCTGCGCTACCGGGCGCTACCCGAGCTAGCCTTGCAAGACGTAGACTTGACCACCACTTTTCTGGGTAAAACCCTAAAAGCTCCCTTTTTGATTGGGGCCATGACCGGCGGCGAGGCGCACGGCGCGCGCATCAACCGGGCGCTGGCCCAGGCCGCCGAACATCTGGGGGTGGGTATGATGCTGGGTAGCCAGCGAGTCATGCTGGAGCGCCCAGAGGCCAGGGCCAGTTTTCAGGTGCGGGAGGTGGCGCCCACCACGCTCCTGATCGGCAACCTGGGGTTGGTACAGCTCAACAAGGGCTACGGTCTGGCGCAGCTCGAGCAGGCCGTACAGCAGGTGGGGGCTGATGGCCTTGCGCTCCACCTCAACCCCTTGCAAGAGGCCCTTCAGGTGGGGGGTGATACCGACTTTAGCGGACTGCTGGACAAACTGGCGGGCCTGTTGCCTCAGGTACCCTTTCCGGTCATCCTCAAAGAAGTGGGGCACGGCATTGGGCGCGAAGTGGCCGAACAGTTGGCCCCCCTGCCATTGGCTGCCCTTGATGTGGCGGGCGCAGGCGGTACCAGTTGGGCCAGGGTAGAAGAACTCGTACACCACGGGCGTATCCTGCACTCCGAGCTGGTGGAGATGGGCATCCCAACCGCCCAGGCCCTGGTGGAGTGCCGGCGTATTTTGCCCCACAAGCCCCTGATCGCCTCGGGGGGCATTCGCACCGGTACCGATGCCGCCAAGGCCCTGGCCCTGGGGGCGCAGATGGTGGCGGTGGCCCGCCCGTTGCTGGAACCGGCCCTGAAGGGTCCGGAAGCGGTAGTGGAGTGGCTCCTGAACTTCCTGCACGAACTGCGGGTGGCTCTTTTTGCCATCGGCGCCCGCACCCCCGCCGAGGCTTTGGGGCGCATCGAAAAAGTCTGACCGGAAAAGTACGAGGGCTCCGGAAGAACCGGAGCCCTCTGGCTGGTTGCGGGGATAGGATTTGAACCTATGACCTTCGGGTTATGAGCCCGACGAGCTACCAGACTGCTCCACCCCGCGACGGCGGCTGCAAGTGACAGCTTTTACATACTAGCGAGGGAGACCCGTCTGGTCAAGATGCCTGTTTGCAATCGCCAATACTGCGTAGCCTGGAAGAATCCCCCCGGGACGCGCCCAGGGGTTTGCTGAGCGGAACGCAGACCTTATACCAACTCTGTGCGTGAGCGGCGCTAAACGCGCCCCTCACTTGCCGCGCCAGGGGGCGCGTCCGAGGGACTTGTATATCGCTTTTGGGTCACTTCTGAGCAGATTTGGTATTACGGCAGCCGCTTGCGGATTTGGTGTTAGAGTTTTGTAAAGATTGAGCTTGACAAGTGCATTTGCCGCTTGTGCATTTTCTTCACGTGCTACAATGGGCGGCAAGATGACGATTAACCTGAAGGAGACGCTATGAAACAACTTTTGTGCGCGGCGCTTCTGATTCTTTCGCTGGGCTGGGCGCAGCAAAGTCAGCCCGCCCCTGCTGTTCAGCAAACGCTGCAACAGGCCCAGGCAGCCCTCGAGGCCGGGCGCCTCAACGAAGCCGTGCAGGGTTTTGAGGCGGTTATTGCTCGGGATTTTTCCAATTACAGCGCTCATTTTGGGCTGGGTCTGGCCCTGTACCGCCTGGGCGACCTGCGGGGAGCTGCCTTCGAATTCACCCAGCTCACTGCCCTCGATCCCAATCGTTTTGAGGGGTGGTTCAACCTGGGGGTGGTGCGCGACCGCCAGGGTCAGGCTGCCGAGGCAGCCCAGGCCTTTGCTAAAGCGGTCGAGGTGGGCGAGAAAGCCAATCTGAGCGCCGCCGATCTCAAACCTGCGTACATTGGCCAGGTCAAGGCCTTGCGTACCCAGGGGCAGCACGAAGCCGCTACGGCTGCCGCCCGCAAGGGCTTAGAGAAAGTCCCCGGTGACGCCGAGCTGACCTCTCTGCTGGCCGATAGCCTGGTCAGGGCCAACAAGCCCCTGGAAGCCCTGCCGGTGCTCTACCAGATCCTGGGCAACGACCCCGCCAACGTGCAGGCCATCTCGCAGATTGCCGACATCTATGTAGCCCAGGGGTTGCCCCTGCGGGCGCTGCGCGAGATTGACCGGGGGCTCGAGGCCGCCAAAGACAACTCGGCGCGTGCCCAGCTGCTGCTCAAGAAGTCCACCCTGCAACAAGGCCGTGAGCAACAGGCTTCGCTACAAGAAGCCGCCCGACTTGACCCCAAGCTGTGGGCTGCTCATTACAACCTGGGGGTAGCCCGCTTGCGCGATGGCAACCCCAGGGGGGCTTTGGAGTCCTTCCAGAATGCCTATGCCCAGAACCCCGATGAGCCCAAAGTGCTGTTGGGGCTGGCGACGGCCTATGACCGCTTGGGCCAGGCCGCCGAGTCGGGCCGCTTCGCCGCAATGGCCGCCAAGGCCAGCCAGGGGGCCGACAAGGTAGATGCCTTGTTCCTACAGGGCAAATCTTCGTATACCTTGCGTCGCTATACCGAGGCAGTCGAAACCCTCTCGCAGGTTACCCAGCAAAAAGCCGACAACGCCGAAGCCTGGTTCTTCCTGGGAGTTTCGCAGTTCAATCTCAAAGACTATGCTGCTGCAGCAGCATCGCTGGAAAAAGCCCAGGCCCTGGCGCCCAGTGCCTCTACGGCGGCCAACCTGGGGGCGGCGCTTTACTCTGCGGGCAAATACTCCGACGCCGAGCGGGTGCTCTCGCAAGCGGTGGCCCTGGATGGCCGTAACTCGGTGGCGTGGTACAACCTGGGTCTCACCCTGCGCTCCTTGGGCCGACTGGCTGAGGCCCGCCGGGCCTGGCAGCGCTCCGCCGACCTGGGTTATGCCCCTGCCCGGGATTTATTGCGGTAGATTGGTGGCATGGGCTGGCTTAGAACAAATTGGCTCGATGCGCTGATCTTCCTGCTGGTTGCGGCCATCATGGCTGGTGTGGTGCTTTTTTTGACCGGGGTTAACCCGTTTGCTGGATCGCGGGGGGGGGCTACGCCCCCTTCAAGCGTTTCTCCTACAGCTCCACAGGCCCAACCCCCAACCCCTCCACC
>CAZIXH010000060.1:0-2973 GCA_964543055.1 uncultured bacterium | reverse complement strand
CGAGAGCGTGGTCTCGACCCCCGAGCTGCGGGCCGCCTACAACGCCATCATCCCCCCCATCAGCGCCTTCAGCACCAGGGTGCAGATTTCCGCCGAACTGTACGAGGCCCTCAAGGCCTTTGCCGCGACCCCTGAAGCCGCCCAGCTCTCGCCGGACTGGGCCCGTTTCCTCAAGCTGCGCCTGGACGAGTTCCGTCGCCAGGGGGCCGACCTCCCGCCCGACAAAAAGGCCCGCCTCGAGGCCCTCAACACCCGCCTTTCGGAGATTACCACCCAGTTCGAGCAAAACCTCACCGACTCCACCGCCGACTGGGAGCTTTACCTGGACGAAACCCAGGTGGCCGGGCTGCCCCAAAGCGCCCTCGAGGCCGCCCGCCAGAGTGCGCGCTCCAGGGGACGGGAGGGCTACCGCTTCACCCTGCAACAGCCCAGCTTTCTGGCCATTCAGACCTATCTGGACGACCCTGCCATCCGCAAACAGGTCTACCTGGCCTACTACACCCGCGCCACCGAGCCGGGCCGCGACAACCGCCCGCTGATTGATGAAATCCTGGCCCTGCGCCGCGAAAAGGCCGCACTCCTGAGCTATACCAACTTTGCCGACTACGTGCTGGAAAACCGTATGGCGGGCAAGGCCGAAACCGCCCTGCGTTTCGAGCAGGACTTGCGGGCCGCCTACGAGCCCTACTTCCACCGGGAAATCGAAGCCTTGCAGTCTTTCCGGCGAGAAATGGAGGGCCCCCAGGCACCGCCCCTGGCACCCTGGGACATTGCCTACTACGCCGAAAAACAGCGCAAAGCCCTCTACGACTTCGACGAAGAAGAGCTGCGCCCCTACTTTGCTCTGCCAAGGGTGCTCGAGGGCCTTTTTGAGATTGTTCGGCGGGTGTTTGGCCTGGAGGTGCTCGAGGTCGAGGGGATCAAAACCTGGCACCCCGAGGTCAAGACCTACGAGATTTACCGCAAGGGCCAGCGTATCTGCCGTTTCTTTACCGACTGGTACCCCCGCGAGAACAAACGCGGCGGGGCCTGGATGAACTCGCTCATCCGGGGGGTGCGCTCCGGCGAGACCACCGAGCCCCACCTGGGCCTGATGTGCGGCAACCTGACGCCCCCGGTGGGCAACCAACCCGCCCTGCTCACCCACCGCGAGGTCGAAACCGTCTTCCACGAGTTCGGCCACCTGCTACACCTGGCCCTCTCGAGCGTCGAGGCGCGGAGCCTGGTAGGCACCCAGGTCGCCCGCGACTTTGTGGAGCTGCCCAGCCAGATCATGGAGAACTGGTGCTGGGAACGCGAGGCCCTGGATCTGTTTGCCCGCCACTACCAGACCGGTGAGCCCATCCCCGATGCGCTTTTCGAAAAGATGCTGCGGGCCCGCAACTACTGGGCCGCCAACCTGGGGATGCGGCAGTTGTCTTTTGGCATGCTCGACCTTGCCCTGCACGTGCACTACACCCCCAGCGATGGCGATGTGATGCAGTATGCCCAGCAAATCATGCAGCCCTTTGTACCGGCCCCCTTGCCCGAGGGCTACGCTTTTGTGGCCGGGTTTGCCCATCTCTTTGGACATCCCGTAGGCTATGCGGCGGGCTACTACTCCTACAAATGGTCGGAGGTGCTCGACGCCGACGCTTTCTCGCGCTTCAAGGCCGAGGGCATCTTCAACCCCCAGACCGGCGAGGACTTCATTACCCACATTCTGAGCAAGGGCAACGCGGTAGACCCCGCCGAGCTCTTCCGCCGCTTCCTGGGCCGCGATCCCGACCCCAAAGCCCTGCTGGCCCGTTCGGGGTTGTTGGACTGAAAACTTGGGTCGTTTTTGACCTTGACGAGGGTTTAATAGAGTTTGAGAGCGCTCTTTGCAAAAATCGAGCTATCTGGGATTAGGTGAAAGTCGTATAGATACCCGTACACTCCTGCTAGAATCCAGGAAGTTTTCTCGGCATAGCGAGCGTCCGCAGGATGCGAAGCAATCCAGATGGCCCTACCCAGCTGGTAGCTTGGCAAACTTCTTCTGGATTGCTTCGTCGGCCTTTGGCCTCCTCGCAAATACGCCGGTTCTCTTGAGAGACTGATTAGCGAGCCTTCTCGGCGACTTCCTCTTCGGGCTGTATAATCTCCTTTACGACACTGCATTAAAAATCCTTTGTTCCACATAGAATCATAGCCGCCTGGAAACTCGAAACCCAAGCACCCGAGGGCCGGGCCCGGCCCAGGCTTGGGTGCGTAAGTCTGGATCCAGACGCATTCTCGTTTTTGTCCGCGGCCGCGTCTGTGAAGAGGCGATCATATACCGCTAAAGGGTGTCGCCACTTTCTCCCCAAGCGGAAAAGGAAAGGAGTGTTAGGTTAACTTGGTATGGCCGGCATCAAAGCGAACCCAACCAGTAGGCCGACCAGAATAAAAAAGCCACTACCAGGAGCACCAAAGAGGCTCCTAGCAGCAAAACAGCGTTGCTGACAATCAGGCCCACTTTAACCAGAATGGCCGTAATTGCCCAGACGACCAGCACGGTCTTGGCAGGATTGCGCACATAAAGCTGATCCAGTCGGTCATAGGTGTGGTCCCGATCACCGTCGAAAATGGGCTTGCCCCGCCGCCAGCGCCGGATAATCCCCGCCGCCATATCGTAGAGTGGGAAACTCACCATGACTCCAGCGGCCAGAAAAGTGATCCAGCCGTGGGTAGCGGAGAGCATCAACAGCACAGCCAGCATGTAGCCCGTCGAGAGGCTCCCGCAATCGCCCATGAAGGTTTTGGCCTTTGGATAATTCCACACCAAAAAGCCCACCAGGCTGCCTACCACAATAATAGCCAGCATGGCCTCGAGTTCTAGCGACCAGAGCATAATTGCCAAACCCGCCGCCGAGATCATGGCGTTACCGGAGGCCAGCCCGTTCATGCCATCAATCAGGTTCACGGCGTTGGCCATCACCGGAACCAGCACAATCCCCATGGCCAGCCCCAACC
>CAZIXH010000059.1:0-3294 GCA_964543055.1 uncultured bacterium | reverse complement strand
GCCATGATGCCCACCAGAAAAATTTTGTCCACCCCGTACTGAGCGATGATGGGTAAGAGAACCACCGTCATGGCCCCAGTCGGGCCGGAAATGTTGTAGCGCGAGCCTCCAAAAGCCGAGCCCAGGAAGCCGGCCACGATGGCGGTAAAAAGTCCGGCAGCAGCTCCGGCCCCGCTGGTCACCCCAAACGCCAGGGCTAGGGGTAGCGCCACTATCCCAACCGTCACGCCTGCCAGAAGATCCTGCTGGAACCGCGACCGGTTGTAGTCGGCAAACTCCTGCCGCCAGGCGGGAATAGGGTTGAGCAGCTCGAGGCTCTTCAGCCAGTTCATGCCGATCATCTTGACCTCACCTCCTGGCGGATTTGTGCCAGCACTTTGCCAGACTGGGCCAGTTGTCGCTCGAAAATGGTTCGACCCACGTCGAGAAAGGTGTACACGTCCGGGTCGGCGGTACGATAAAAGACGGTGGTACCTTCCTTGCGGGTTTCAACAAATCCCCTTTGACGCAGGATGGAAAGCTGTTGAGAAACCGAGGGCTGGTCGTACTTGAGTTCGGCTACCAGCTGACTTACGCTTTTCTCCCCTGTTCGAAGGCTGTCCAGGATGGCCAGCCGCAAGGGGTGGCTGAGGGCTTTGAAAAAGTCTGCTTTGAAGCGGTGCAGGGCTGATTCCATAGGCTATTACTATCACTATTATATGTAAATAATATAATATAGCAATATTTGCAAGAATCACATGTTGTCTGCCTGGCGGGACGTAGTAAGTGTATTTATTCACGATAATAAATGCTCGTGACAAAAATCTTTATAGCACAGTAAGCCCGCAAGGTTGGTAGTATTTTGAGAAGTTTTCACAAACAGGTATGCTAAAGCCTATGCGTCGCACGCTTTATTGTGGCCATTTACGCGAACAACACGCAGGGGAAAAAGTGGTTCTGGAGGGCTGGGTCAACCGAAGGCGCGACCTGGGAGGGCTCATTTTTATTGACCTGCGGGACCGCGAGGGCATCGTGCAGGTTATCGTCAACCCCGACTCGCCCTGTTTTGCTGAAGCCGATAGGGTTCGTTCGGAATGGGTGGTGCGGGTGGAGGGGGTGGTTCGCAGCCGCCCCGCCGAACAGGTCAACCCCAAACTGAGCACCGGCGCGGTGGAGGTGGTGGCAGAGGGCCTCGAGGTGCTGGCCGAAGCCAGGACCCCGCCCTTCCCCATCGATGCCGGCTGGCGGGGCGAACAGGACCAGAGCGTAAACGAGGAAGTGCGCCTGAAGAACCGCGTGCTGGACTTGCGCCGAAAGCAGCTGCACGACAACCTGCGCCTGCGGCACAAGGTGATTACCGCGATTTATCGCTTTCTGGACGCCGAAGGGTTCATCAGCGTGGAAACCCCCTACCTGACCCGCTCGACCCCCGAAGGAGCGCGGGACTTCCTGGTACCCTCGAGGTTGGAACCCGGCCACTTTTATGCCCTGCCGCAGTCGCCTCAGCTCTTCAAGCAGATGCTGATGGTGGCGGGCTATGACCGCTATTTCCAGATAGCCCGCTGCTTCCGCGACGAAGACCTGCGGGCCGACCGCCAGCCCGACTTTACCCAGCTCGACCTGGAGGTGTCCTTCGTCACCCAGGAGGACATCATCGAGCTTAATGAACGGCTGGCAGCCTACATCTTGCGGGAGACCCTGGGGGTCGAGCTGGCCCTGCCCTTCCCCCGCCTGACCTATACCGAGGTGATGAACCGCTACGGCTCGGACAAGCCCGACCTGCGCTTTGGCCTCGAGCTCCAGGACGTGACCGAGGTGTTCAGGGGGGGCGCCTTCCGGGCCTTTGCCAGCGCCGAGACCGTCAAGGTGCTGGTAGTACCGGCCCTGCTGCCCCGCAAGGAGATCGAGGAACTCGAGGCCCTCGCCAAGTCCAAGGGAGCGGCAGGCCTGGCCTGGGCCCGCATGGAGGCCGGAGCGCTCTCGGGTGGTATTGCCAAGTTTATTCCACCCACCCTTTTGGAACAGGTGGCCGTGCAGGAGGGCCAGACTTTGCTGTTCGTGGCGGGCCCCTGGCGCAAAACCGTAGAAAGCCTGGGAGCGGTGCGGCTCGAGCTGGGCAAACGGCTAAAGCTGATCGAGCCCGGCTACAAGTTTTTGTGGGTGGTGGACTTTCCCCTGCTAGAGTGGGATGAAGAGGCCGGGCGCTTTACCTACATGCACCACCCCTTTACCAGCCCCAACTTAGACGACCTGCCCCTGCTCGAGACCGACCCCGGCAAGGTACGGGCCTATGCCTACGACTTTGTTTTCAATGGCTCCGAGGCCGGGGGCGGCTCCATTCGCATCCACCGCCGCGACCTGCAGGAACGCATGTTTGCCCTGCTGGGTATCGGCCCCCAGGAAGCCCAGGAGAAATTCGGGTTTCTGCTCGAGGCCCTTTCCTATGGCGCACCCCCCCACGGCGGGATCGCCTGGGGCCTGGATCGCTTTGTAGCCAACCTGGCGGGCGAAGAGTCCATCCGCGAGGTCATCGCGTTCCCCAAGAACAAAGAGGGCAAGGAGCCCCTCACCGGCGCTCCGGCGCCCGTGGATGAGGCCCAGCTGGCTACGGTGGGGTTGGCCATACGGGGGCAGGCATGAAAGTCGGGCGATGCACACAGGCGCTTACGCTGGTTCAAGGGGGGTTCCATGCCTGACGCCAGCCTTCGCATCCCCTATCTTCTGGTGGATGCATTTACAGAGGTTCCGGGTGGGGGCAACCGGGTGGCCCTGGTGCTGGATGCGCGGGGCATGACCACCGAGGAGATGCAGCTGGTGGCCACCCGGCTGGGGCAACCCCAGGCCGCTTTTGTGACCGACTGGGACGGTACAGGGTTTGGCGTGCGCTTTTTTGCCGCCAATGGCGAGGTGGAGTTCAGCGGCCATGCCGCAGTGGCCCTGGCCCTTACCCTGGCCAGAGAGGAAAAGCTGCCCGCCGGCATCAAAAAGCTGTATTTGCGAACCATCGGGGAGTCGCTCACGGTGGAGCTCGAGAACGGGCGGGCCCTGGTGCAAAGCCCCAGCCCTCGCTTCCGCGACCCCCCCTCCTGGAAGGTGTTGCAGGAGTTTATCGAGGTGATGGGCGCCAATGAGCGCTACCTGCACCGGGGCCTGCCCTATGGCATCACCTTTACCGGCTTGTGGACGCTCTTTATGCCGGTAGTGGCGCCCGGGCTGGTGGACGACCTCGAGCCAGACATGGAAAAACTGGCGGAGCTATCAGAGAAGCTCGAGGTCGCCACCGTGCACGTTTACGCACCCTATGGCCCCCGCCGC
>CAZIXH010000058.1:0-2750 GCA_964543055.1 uncultured bacterium | reverse complement strand
CAAAATCCCAAAAAGGCTCTGGCGCTCTCGCACTATCTGCTGAGTCAAACAGCAGGCCGGGGTTTTGAGGTGCAGCACGGTTATTCCCGCTTGCTGCGGGCACAGCTACTGCTGGCCGGAGGCCGTGAACCCTCGGGCCTTTTGGATTTTGAGGCCCGAACCCCCCTGGCTCAGCTCTGGAAAGCGCTTTTGCTGGGGGCTTTGCAGGGCGAAAAGCCATCGCTGCGGGCCTACCATTTTCGGGGGTATGGAATCCTGGGAGTTTGGGCTCGCTGGTTTACAACCCGACCGAGGTCGTCCTGGCAGGTGCGTTCTGAACTGCCGGAGTGAGTGGGGAGCCCATTGGCTTCATGCGCTTTTGCCGGGGGATCCATGGGTACGCTCGTCGAGCAGCGTTTGGCCACGGCCCTTCTGGTAGTCGCTGGCAAGTTGTGACGATGGACATTGGTATCCCGATACCTTATACCA
This sequence comes from uncultured bacterium, assembly GCA_964543055.1. Taxonomy (GTDB): domain Bacteria; phylum Deinococcota; class Deinococci; order Deinococcales; family Thermaceae; genus Meiothermus. Next base: position 2,282 of record CAZIXH010000058.1, on the reverse strand, counting down.
ACTCTGCACGTGAGCGGCGCTAAACGCGCCCCTCACTTGCCGCGCCAGGGGGCGCGTCCGAGGGACTTGTATATCGCTTTTGGGTCACTTCTGAGCAGATTCGGTATGACAAGCGCGAATCACAGCTCCCATCGGTATTTTCTCTGCATCTTTACTTTTGCAGGCCTCGAGCCAGCCGCGCGTTAGAATAGGGGCCTGACTCTGTCTCGCCCACCTTACCCATGCCCGCTATGGACGCCCAGACTGCCCAGGCCATCGAACTGATTCGCTCCCGGATGCCCATTCAGGAGCTGGTGGGGCGGTATGTGGCACTCAAACCCAGTGGCAAGGGCACCTGGAAGGGCTTGTGCCCCTTTCACCAGGAAAAAACCCCCTCTTTTCAGGTCAACGAGACCAAGGGGCTTTGTTACTGCTTTGGCTGTAAAGCGGGGGGCGACATCTTTGCCTTTCTGCAAAAGATTGAAGGCATCGAGTTTCGGGAAGCCTTAGAACGCCTGGCCCAGGAAACCGGCGTGGAGTTGCCGCAGTACAAAGGGCGCGCTTCTGCACGCAAGGAAACCCTGCAAATCCTCGAGCTCACCCAGGCCTACTTCCGTTCCCACCTGGGGGGCGAAGCCCTGCAATACCTTCAAGCCCGCGGCCTGACCCCTGGGTCCATCGAGCAGTTTGGTTTGGGCTACGCCCCAGCCAGCCGGGATGGCCTGCTCAAGCACCTTCAGGGTCAGGGGGTGAGCCCCCAGGAAGCCCTGGAGGCGGGGGTGCTGATGGAGCGCGAGGGTCGCTTTTTTGACCGCTTCCGCAATCGCATCACCTTTCCCATCCTGGACCCCCTGGGCCGCACCGTGGCCTTCACGGCCCGCGCCCTGGCCCAGGACGACAACCCCAAGTACCTCAACTCGCCCGAAACGCCTTTGTTCAAAAAAAGCCTCCTGCTTTATGGCTACCCCCAGGCCCGCGCTGCCATCCGGGAGCGAGGGCGTGCAGTGGTGGTGGAGGGCCTTTTCGACGTAATTGCCCTGCACCAGATGGGCTTTAGCGAGGCGGTTGCGGTGCTGGGTTCCTCGCTCTCTGCCGAGCAGGCCCACCTCCTGAAGCGGGCCGATGCCGCCGAGCTCTACCTTTCCTTTGACGCCGACGAGGCCGGACGCAAGGCCACCCTGCAAAGCCTGAACCTGGAGATTGCCCGAAGCTTTGTGGTGTATGCTGTGCTGCTCGAGGGCGGCAAAGACCCGGGCGACCTGCTGCTGGTACCGGATGGTAAGGAGCGCTTTGAAACCGCCCTGAACGCGGCGCTGCCCGAAGTGGAGTACCGCTTCGAGGTGGCCGCCAGTGGGCTGGACCTGCGCCGCCCCGAACACAAACAAAAAGTCCTCGAGGCCCTCAAACCCCGCCTGGTCTCGAGCGAGCCCTTCGACCGGGTGGTGGAAAAGCTCAAGGCCAAGGTAATCGGAGCCCTGGAGCTTTCGCCGCGTGCACTGGAAGATTATCTGGCCAGGGCGCGCTCCGCTTCAGGCCGCCATATACACGGCGCTGCGCCCCCCCGAACCGACCGGGCCGCCAGCCTGGGCCTGAGCCGCCCCGACCTCACCGAAAAGCGCCTGCTACGCGAGCTGGATGTAATTGCCCTCCTGTACTCGGTGCCCGAGGAAGAGTTTGTGCAGTGGGCGCTGTATGTCGAAGACCACACCTGGCCACCGGAGGGCAGCCTGCTGGCCGACTTCATGCAGGCAGCCCGCTCCGAGCAGGGCAAAAGCCGCATCCTCAAGCACTTCGAGCAGCGGGGGGAGGGGGCCCGGCTGATTGATGTGCTCATGAAAAGCCCCAGTTTCGATCAGGTCAACCTCGAGGCCCACCTGACCGTGGCCATGGCCCGGGTGCGCGAGGTGTACTATGAAATGCGCCTGGATAAACTCAAAACCCAGCTCAAAAGCACCGCCGACCTGGACGAGATCCGCGCATTGACCAAAGACATACAGGAAGTCTTACAGGCCATCGAGGCCGAGCGGCGGGTCTACAAGCGCTAAATGTTATATCTTCATTTCCCGAACACTTTGCACACCACAGGATGAAGATACAGGGGTCGGGTATTTGGGGGTAGGGGTCAGCAATGCTTCCCGGTACCCACCTGGTGCATCGTTACCGCGCTCTTCACAGACGTGGCCGCCTGAATGGGCCGCCACTAATCAGTCCAGGACAAAGCTTTTTTGAGGTCGGATGGTCAACATACTGAGAACGGCGGCATCAACAGCACTAGTGGTCTGTTAACAAAGTATTTTAGATGC
>CAZIXH010000057.1:0-2977 GCA_964543055.1 uncultured bacterium | reverse complement strand
CAGGAGCGGTAAAGCCTTCTTTGGGACACCCATCCGAACCTCCATCTCACCTGCGTTCCAGACCCCTGCTGCCCAGGCGGTAGCGGCTTGGATCAAGGGTCATAAGCTCGAGCAACTGGCGGGCCAGGTTCTCCACCCCCTCGCGGGTGTAACCGGGGGTGCCTTGCTGCCACTGCTGGTATCCGTTCAGCAGCACTGCTAACAGGATCATGCTGCCCTCGGCGTGGCGCTGCTTCTGGGCATCGGACATCTGGGCCAGGGCCGGTACCCGGCCAAAGGCAACCCGGAACTGGTCGCGCACCCCCAGGTTTTGCTCGAGGGTGCCCTGCTCCATTCGCTGCACCACGAAAAAACACCCAATCACCAGCATGGCGGTGGCGTCGACCATGTCGGTGATGGCGAATTTCTCGCTGGGGAACAGCTCCTGGGCCAGTCGGCTCAGATTGGTGGGCGTAAAGGTTTGCTCAACCCCCTGCCGAAGCTGCTGGGCCTGGGCACCGCTGGCCTTGGCGGTGCGCACCAGATGCTCAGCAAACTGAGCCCGCACCTGGGCGCCCACCTGAGGGTTAGGGCGGTAGACCCATGAGACCTGCTTCGTGCTGGATGAGGTTTGCGTACTGGGTCGAGAGGGACTGGTGGACTCGAGCGTATCGAGCTGCAATTGGGCGAAATTGACCAATCCCATGCTGTTGTGAACGAAGTTCCAGTAAATGGGCTCGAACTGGGCGTAGCCAAACCCAACATACAGGGTTATGAACAAGTACCACAACGGCTTTTTCACAGAATGTTCCTCCTAAGAGTTGACCTGTTTAGGAGAGGTGCAAATCTCCTGCGATTTTTCTAAAGTAGGGTCATAGAACGTTCAAATACAACCTGGTTCGGTGAATGGTTAGAATTCGGTTTATATGGGCTCGGGTAGGGAACACCGCATTACCCATGCCGAAGCGGCACTTTTTCTGGTAGACCGATACAAAAGCGGTTTTGTGGCACCGTTTTTGGGCCGTGAGTGCAGCCTGGCCGAGGCTGCCAGCAGCCGGGGCGTCAGCAAGAGCCGCATGAGCTACTGGGTGAACCAGATGTTGAAGCTGGGTCTGATCCAGGTGGAGCGGGTGGAGAAGCGCTCGAGGTACAAGGTTCCCATCTACCGCTCGGTGGCAGATGCTTTTGTATTCCCTATCGAACTGATTCCCGCCGAATCCGACGAGGCCCTGTTGGCCCTCCAGTTTGGCGATTTTTTCCAGCGGGTGTTGCGTTCGCTATCGTACACCGGGCGCAAGAATGCCAGCGGTTGGCACGTTCGGGTGGAACGGCAACGCGACCATGTATGGGTACGGATGCTGCCCGAGGCCGGGAACGCCGAGGCGGCCAAACTGATGAGTGATTTTGGGCGGGTCTACCTGAGCGACGCGCAAGCCGCCGAGATGCGCCAGGAGATGCGGGCGGTGCTCGAGCGCTTTGTCAGGATTTCCGACAAACAGACGGGGAAGAGTCACTTATTTTATTTTCTGGCCGTGGGAGAGGCTCCAGACTGAGCGCCCCGGCCACCCTGAGTCAGCAAGCCCTCCAGTCGGGCCTTCACCGTTGGCCACTCCCCGGCCAGGATGCTGTATAGGGCGCTGTCGCGGATGCCGCCGTTGGAAGCAGGCCGGTGAGCCCGCAGAATCCCGTCGAGGTGAGCGCCCAATCGGGCGATGGCCTGACGCGAGCGCAGGTTGCGGGCGTCGGTCTTGAGGGTTACCCGGCGCACCTTGAACACCTCGAAGGCATGGGCCAGCATCAGCAGCTTGGCTTCGGTGTTGAGGCCGCTGCGCTGGGCAATGGGGGCGAGCCAGGTATGCCCAATCTCCACCGCATCCGGCAAACCACGGCCATAGTGGGGGCTGTCCTCTGACCAGGGCCAGTATTCAAACGACATGAAGCGGGTGCTGCCCACCACCCGGTTTGTTTGCTTGTCAACGGTGGCAAAAGGCAGGGCTGCGCCCCTTTCCTGCTCGTTTAGGGCTGCCCGAATGTATTTGTGCATGGTTTCCTGGCGGGTGGGCACGATGGTATAAGGGTAGTCCTCGAGCTGAGCTAGCTCTACCAGGCTGGGTAGGTGCTGGAGCGTGAGGGGCTCGAGCCGAACCAGGGTGCCCTCGAGGGTGATGGGCTGGGTCAAGCCAGGGTTCATGCTTGCTCCAGGTTCTTTTGCATCTGGGCAGCTATCGCCTGGTCGCTGGGATTTGGGCTTTGCCCCAAAGCCGCTACCACCCGCTCCCGATCGGCTCGGCTGCGGTTTTGTGAGAGCTTGAACTTGCCTTCCAGCCGGGTCATCTCGATCTGGAAAGCCACAATGCCCTTCATCATCCCGTGCAGGTAGCTTTCGGGGAGTTCTTCCATTTTCCACTGTTGCTCGTACTGCAAAACCAGGTCATGCAGCAGGGTTTTCACCACAGCGGGCTCTTCGATAATCTGTACCCTCCCGTAGGCGTGGACGGTCATGTAGTTCCAGGTGGGTACGCTGGGGTGTTTGTTGTACCAGGTGGGGGAGATGAAGCTATGGTCGCCCTGGAAAATAACCAGCACCTCTTCCTTTGGAGCAAAGGAGGTCCACTGGGGGTTGGCGCGGGCCAGGTGGCTCACCAGCAAATTGCGCTCAGGGTAGACCACAAAGGGCAGGTGGGTGGCAAAGGGCTTGCCCTCATGTACCGAGACCAGGGTGGCAAAGCTAAACCGCCGCATCAAGTCGAACAGCACCTCAGGTTCCGTCACGGCAAAGTGCTGGGGAAGATACATCTGTCCAGCCTAGCTTTTGTCGTGTGGCTTGCCAATGGACACCTTGTCCAAAGGTCGAACAGGAGATTACATAGTGTTATTGCATTGTCGTGCAGATACCCGTACAAATGTGTCCATTGTGGTTGAGTTGCACCGCTATGCCACGGCCCATGCTGTGTTCTCTGGCAGAAGCCGAAGCAAACGCCTTTTCGTTCCTCCCCTA
>CAZIXH010000056.1:0-5892 GCA_964543055.1 uncultured bacterium | reverse complement strand
GCCTGAGTGGGCACGGTGGCGTTGGCGTGGATGGAAACAAAGAGATGCTTGCCTTCGGCCAGGGCTACGCGCTGGGTCAGGTCGGTGCGCTTGTCGGGCGAAAAGGCCGTATCGCTTTCGCGGGTCAGGGTCACCTCCACCCCGGCCTCTTGCAGCAGGCGGCGCACCCGCAGGGCCACCTCGAGGTTCACCGCCTTCTCTACCACTGGCCCAACGGCCCCAGGGTCGGGCCCGCCGTGCCCAGCGTCCACCACCACCGAAAAGCGCCGTCCATTGGCCTTGACAAAGCGAAAAGCGGGGTTGGGGGGGAGCGGACTGGTATCGGCATATGCGCCCGAAAGGTCAATCACCAGGCGCTGCCCGTTGCCCTCCAGGGCCGCCAGGGTCATGGTCTTGTACCCTGAGCGGGGCGTGACCCCCTGGGGCGTGAGCAGAATCAGCACCGCCTTATCCTCGTGCTGCTCCAGGACATAGCCTGCTAGCTCGGGCTGGCTCACGAAGTGAATCCCGGGGGCTACGCTCTGCCCCGGCAGGGTGACGCGCAGGGCCGCGCCCAGGGGCTCGAGGGTGTAGGGGGTGTCTTTGGGCAGGTCCAGCACCACCCGCGTAAAGCCCGGCTGGTCGCCAATCCGAGGCGGCGGCAGGTTCTGGCCCTGGGTTGCTCCCAGCCACAGCACGGCCATAATCGTGGTAATGATTCGATGAACCGCCAAAACACCTTCAGTTTAAGCTGCTGGCGAGCTCGAGCATGAGGGATTTGTAGACAGGCCTTCATGAAGCGTCGGGCGGGAATGTGATGACAACTTCTCCTGAATAGGTACCCTTGAGAGGCATTCCCATACCCCAGCCCATACGCAGCTATTGACCTCACTGACGTTATCCCTGAATGCTGCTGACGGGGTTTCGCCACCTTCTCTCCCCATGTGGGAGAAGATAAGAGGTTCTGGTGGATTTGATATCAGGCGTATCCTTGCGAGGCTATCAGTCAGGAAGTCAGTACTAAAGCGCTCTTCACGGGTGTTGCGCCCATCCAGGTGGCCACGGTCTTGTCCAGGACAAAGCTTTCTTGATCGGATGGCTCAAAATGGTGTGTGACGTGCTAACTTCTCAATCTGCAACCAGAGATGGCGGGGCTGGTTTTCAGAAATTTTTGCCTTGCTGAATCGGGCCAGAATGAAACCTGGGTACCCAATACTGTGCTTTCCTCCTTGATAGGCTGTGGGGGCCAAAGGAGGAATTGTGCTAGCAGAAGCACTGGTTAGTGAGGTATTACAGAAAGCCCGTGCAGGGGGGGCCGAGCTTGCCGAGCTGTATGTGGAGCGCTGGCGGCGGCGGGCCCTGCGGGTGCTTTCGGGCGAGGTGAAGGAAGCCACCAGCGGCATTGAGTATGGGGCGGGCCTGCGGCTCTTCTACGGAACCGAAGTGGTGTACGCCTACACCAACGACCTGAGCCCCGAGAGCCTGCTGGAGCTAACCGAAACCCTGGTCAAGCTCAAGGGCAGCGCCGGGCAGGTGGATGCCAGTGGCCGGGGTGGGCTCGACTTCCGCAAAGCAGCGGCCCAGGGTTTGCACGCGCCCGCGATTCCCTTCACGGCCAGGGACAAGCGTTACCGTCTGGAGCGCATCCGCGAGGCCGAGGCGGGGGCCCAGGTGGGGCCGCAGATCAAGCAGGTACAGAGCAACCTGATGGAGTGGGAGCAGGAAGTTCTGGTAGCCAATAGCGAGGGCGTTTGGGCCGAGGACCGCCGGGTGCGGACGCGCCTCTACGTGACCGCTATCGCCCAGGACGAAAGCGGGATGCAGACCGGAGTGGTGGGGCCGGGTCTGAGTATGGGCCTCGAGCTCTTCGACCGCTACCCTCCCGCCGAGATTGGACGCAAGGCCGGGATGCAGGCCCTGACCAACCTGCGGGCCAAACCGGCTCCGGCCGGCAGTATGCCGGTGGTGATTGGCAACGGCTTTGGCGGGGTAATCTTCCACGAGGCGCTAGGGCACCTGCTGGAAACCACTTCAGTCGCCAAAAAGGCCAGCGTTCTCTCCGACAAGCTCGGGGAAAAGGTGGCCTCCGAGGTGGTGACCTACATAGACGACGGCACCACCCCCCACGGCTGGGGCTCGCAGGAGTTCGACGACGAGGGCCGACCCAGCGAACGCACCGTGCTGATCGAGAATGGGGTGCTCAAGAGCTACATGGTAGACCGGCTCGGGAGCCAGCTTACTGGCTACCGGCCCACCGGCTCGGGCCGCCGTCAGGACTACACCTTTGCCCCTACCAGCCGTATGCGCAACACCTTCATTGCCCCCGGCAGCACGCCCAGGGAAAAACTTTTCGAGGGCATCGAGTACGGCCTGTATGCCGCCGACATGGGCGGCGGGCAGGTACGACCCGGCTCGGGGGAGTACAACTTTGCCGTCAAGGAAGGCTACATCATCCGCCATGGGCGCATCGAGGAACCGGTGCGGGGGGCCATGCTGGTGGGCAAGGGCCCTGAGAGCATCCAGCGCATTGTGGCGGTTTCGGACGACCTCGAGATGGGCCCCGGCATGTGCGGTTCGCTGTCGGGCAGCCTGCCGGTGGAGGTGGGCCAGCCCCACCTGCTCATTTCGGAGATTGTGGTGGGAGGGCAAGCCTAGAGCAGGGGTCAGGGGATAGGGGTCAGGGAGTGGGTTGTGCTGCTCTGAGCCCTGTGCCCTAAGACCTGAACCCTGCGTTCCGGAGGAATGTCTATGACTTTTGAAGAAGCCAGGGACTATCTGTTACAAAAGGCCAAGGCGCTGGGAATTGATGCCGAAGTGCTGGCCACCCACACCCGCGAACTGACCATCCAGGCCCACGGCGGCAAGGTGGAGGAGATTACCCAGGCCACCCAGGGGGGGATCGGGGTGCGGGTGGTGGTGGAAGGCAAGACCGGCTACGCCTATACCGAGGAGCGCACCCCAGAAGCCCTGGACTGGGTGCTCCAGGAGGCCCACGAAAACGCCCTCTTGCAGTCGGAGACGGGGGGGGTCTTGCCCGCCGGGGGAGCGCTGGGCCAGCACGACCTGCTGGGTGAGGGGCTTTCGGCGCCTTTGGAGCGCAAGCGCCAGGCGGCGCTCGACCTCGAGGCCGGTTTGCGGGCCGATGCCAGGGTCAAGCAGGTGCAGATGACCCGCTACTCCGAGCGCGAGACCCAGGCCACCCTGGGTTCCACCCAGGGGGTGGCGGGGGCTTTTCGCAACGGCTATGCCCTGCTCCTGACCAGCGCCATCATGGCCGAGGGCAGTAGCCTCAAGCAGGGCTACGAGTTCGACCTCTCCAAGGAGTTTCATGCCCTCGAGCCAGGCCGCACCGCGCAAGCCTTCCTGCAGAAAACCGGCAGACTGCTGGGGGCCCGCCCGCTCAAAACCGGGCGCTACAAAGCCTATTTCGAGCCCAAAGCCTTTGGGCAACTCCTGGGGATGATGGGCTGGTTCCTGCTCTCGGCCAAGAATGTGCAGGAGGGCAAGAGCCTGCTGGCCGGTAAGCTGGGGCAAAAGGTGGCTTCGGAGATGTTTACCCTGGTAGATGACCCCACCTTGCCCGACGGGCTGGCCTCGCGCCCTTTCGATGCCGAGGGCACCGCCGCTAAGCGCACGGTCTTCATCGAGAACGGCGTGTTGCGAACCTTCGCCCACAACTCGGAGACCGCCCGCAAAATGGGGCTCGAGAACACCGGCCATGCCTCGCGCAGCTACAAAGGCGTGCTGGGCGTAGCACCGACCAACCTTTTCGTACAGCCAGGGCAGGGTGTGAAGCAGGATGATGGCATCGTCATTAGCGACCTGATGGGCCTGCACGCTGGGGCCAACCCCATCTCGGGTGAGTTCAGCCTGCAAGCCCTGGGCCTCAAGGTGGAAGGGGGCGAGGTGGCCTACCCGGTGGAGAACTTTACGGTGGCGGGCAACTTCCTGGAACTGCTTTCCAACATCACTGCGCTGGGTACGGAGCTCGAGTGGAACCCCTTGATGGGCATTGTGGGCTCACCCATGGTCGAGGTGGCTGAACTGTCTTTTGCCGGGGCGTAGGGGAATTCTGTACCTGGGCTCTGGCACTAGCATGGTTCTATGGAAAAACTCGAGTATGTCCAGAAGAACCTCGAGGCCCTGGGCGACCGTGACCCCCTGGAAGTGCTGGCGCAGACGCCCGAACTGCTGAGCGACCTGTTCCCACGCCTGGATATGAGCCGCGGCTGTGAACTCACGCACTGGACGGCGGGGGAGATTTACTGCCACCTGGCCGACCTCGAGATTGGCTACGGTTTCCGCTTGCGCCAGGCGCTGGCGGGGGCCGAAAAAGCCCAGGCCTTTGACCATGACCGTTGGGGTATTCGCTACCGCAACTACGAGAGCTACTCGGCCCGGCTGGCCCTGGATGCTTTTAGTGGCCTGCGGCGGTGGAACCTCGAGCTCTTGCGCAACCTGGAGCCCCAGGACTGGGACAAGGTGGCCTACCACCCCAAACGCGGCCCCGAGACCATCGCTTTCATCGTCAAGATGCTGGCCGGCCACGACCTGCGGCATCTGAAGGAATTGGAGTACATCGCATCCTATGTAGAAGCAGGCTGAGGTGCTCCTGTGCAGTTTTTGTGCAGCGGTGGGCTGCGGGAGTATCCTTGATCCGCGCACCCCTCATTTGCGGTTGATGGCCACGCTATGCTGCTGCTCGAGCCGGGTCTAAGGCAGGTTAGCATTTTGTAGGTGGCTCTGATTACCGTACATGACTAGACAAAGGGGTTTCGGGGGTGGAACCCTCCGGGTTTCACGGGGCATTGGTGGGGTTGCAGTCGGGATCCACATCGCCAAAGGCGTTGTTCGAGAAGGTGTTGCCGGGCCCCAGCCGCACCAGGGCCCGATTTTCGTCGGTGCAGGAGATGGCCCACCTCGAGCTGTGCCGGAAGCTGCTGTGGGCGATGTATAGTCCCGCCGAGTAGTTGGTGATTAGGCCGTTGGTGATGAGTTCTCTCGGGCCCCCGCCGCCGTAGGACATCTGGACGTACTCCAGACGGTGATCCTGGCCTCGGTTGTACACCGCGAAGTAAATGCCATCCCAGGCCCCCGGCGTTTGTGTGACCCCGGTGAACACAATGGGCTCGGCGGCGGTTCCAACGGCCACAAGGGTTCCGCCCGGCTCGATGGAAAGCCAGCCCCCGTCTGCTACAAAGTGGACGCCGGGCTGGAGGGTCAGGGTATCCTCTACCTTCACGTGGCTCCCCAGAAAGTAGGGGGTATTTAGCTTCTTCCAGGTAGCGGCGGTCGAGACGGAGGTTCCGCTGACCAGCTGCACGCCAGGTTTGCCGTTGGGCTTATCGCCACCCGCATAGTCGCTGGCGCTGTCCAGCAGCGGAACCTTGTCGGCGTCAATCACCAGGCCATTCCAGCGGTTGCCGTAAAAACGGTTGTTGGCGAACTCGACCAGTGATTCATCCAACACGGCCCCGTGGACATAGCTGTTGGAGATGGTGGAGTGCTTAAGGGTGAGCTGCCCCCCGCCGAAACCGCTCAGCGCCGCTTGAGGAGCGTAGGGGACGGTGCTGGTCTGCCCAGCATCCTTGAGGTCCACGTACTGCAAGTCCACCCGCCCGGCCTGGCTCGAGAGGGTGATTCCATTCCAGAAGCCCTGGATGGGACTCTGGCCCTCGAGGGTTATCCGGGCATTGGGGGTACCAATGGCAATCAGCTCACCGCCTTCTATCCACAAGCTGCTGTCCTTATTGAAGCGGATCACCGCGCCGGGTTCGATGGTCAGGGTGGACCGTACGTAAATCATCCCAATCACCAGGTAGTCGCAGGCCGAGGGCCCATTAACCGCTCGGGTCGGCACCGTTACGTTTTCCCGCACGATGGCGGCGCACTGGCCTCCGCCTGGGCTCCCTC
>CAZIXH010000055.1:0-19053 GCA_964543055.1 uncultured bacterium | reverse complement strand
GAATAGCTGGGCCGGTGGAACCAATCTACCCTCCACGCCAGGCGAGAACAACGCGGCCTTTATGCAAATTCGGCTGCCCCAGGCCCATGCCATCGCCCGAAAGTTTGGCGAGGGGGTCAAGGTGGCTGTAGTAGATACGGGGGTGGATACCACCCACCCAGGTATTGCGGCTAATCTGTCGCCCAGTAGCGAGTGGCGCGATTTTATTGAGAACGACAACAACCCTATGGAGCCCAGCGGGGGCAGCGCCTATGGCCACGGTACTGCGGCGGCAGGATTGGTTTTGCAGGTAGCTCCCAAAGCCACCATCCTGCCCATCCGCGTACTGAACAGCAACGGACAAGGCGACCTGGATCATGTGATTCTGGCCATTAACCATGCAGTGAATGCTGGCGCAAGAATTATCAACCTGTCGCTCGGGGCCTTCGAATGGTATCAGCCACTGGTGGATGCCATCCTGTTTGCCAACTCCCGTGGGGTCTGGGTGGTGGCCTCGGCAGGTAACCAGGGCAAAAAGGATGAGATTACCTATCCGGGTCGTTGGGGCTGGTGGTTGAGCAATGTGATTGGGGTAGGCAGTGTAGATACGGACGACAAACTCTCCAACTTCTCCTCCTTTGGAGCCGACGTTTTGACCTGGGCACCCGGTAACGATGTATCCAGTTACTACCCTGGCAATCGCACGGCCAAGGTTCGGGGTACTTCCTTTGCTGCTCCCATTGTGGCGGGGGCGATGGCTCTGGCCTACAGCGAAACCACCGATAACGGCGCTCGCATCAATCTTAAGAGCTATTTCCAAGATAGCCTCGAGGGCTCGAGCCTGTGGTACAGGCTTTACAAACCCAACAAAAGCTGGTGCTCTATACCGAATGGTCTGGGCGATGTGTGGTGTCACGGTGCAGGCCGCCTGGACGTTGAGCGCTTCCTGCGCAGCTTGCCAGGCTTTTCCCCTGCTTCTAACACGGGTACGCTGGATTTTGTGCGCAACGGCAGCTTCGAGTCGGGTAGTTTTGACAACTGGACGACCAGCGCCAGCGTCTCGATAGGCTGGGTGGATTGGTGGGGTGAGTACTTTGCCGGTGCTTATGGCGCGCGTATCAATGCCACTGGCAGTTTAGAGCAAACCATCACCGGCCTGGCCCCCAACACCACCTACACCCTGACAGCCTGGCTAAAGGTAGATGGTGCGGGAGAGTCCATGAGCCTGGGGGTAAGAAATTTTGGGGGGAATGAGGCCACTGCCTCGGCCACGGGCGTTACCGACTGGGTTCAACGCTCCGTTGACTTCAAAACGGGCGCGAACAATACCAGTGCCACCATTTTTGTACGCAAGGCGGCAGGTATCTACCCTGCCTTCGCCGACCTGATCACGGTCACCCGCAAGTGAGGGGAAACCATGATGCTGCCAAATCCAATGCCACGTAAAGAAGCCATCCTGATCATGGACTCCCGCAACACTCCAACCGGTGCTGTACGGCACCAGCCCTTCCATTCTGCCTGGAGCAAGCTCTACAAGGCAGGGGATATGTACCTGGACTTGTCGCTGAAAGCCGATGGCAAAGGCACAGTTCTGGTAGGGCAGGTAATTGCCGAAGCCCACCAGCCGGTGGCGCTGAGTGTGGTGCTGCAAGGGCCAAGTCGGCGCGACACCAGTGCCGTCAACGAATATGGCACCTTTCGCCTGAGCGTTCAGGAGAAGGGTGATCATGTATTGGAGTTCGACCTGGGCGAGGAAAGCTTTGTAGTTCCCGGTCTGGAAGTGTTGTAGCCTAACTCGATGACGGCATCGCACGGGTTAAATCCCGTGCGATGTTGTTTGTGTATGGCAGGGAAGCCTTGCCTACCCTTTGCAGAAGTGAGGCCAGGCGCGTCCTTGATGAAGAGTATCCTGGTGGTCTGGTAACAAAATAATCAGCATGTCCTGAGTGAGCCTGCGGATTCAAAAAGATAGTCCTCTAATTGCGCCCGCGATAGAAATATCATGCATCTCAACGGAAGTGCGAATTCTGGGGTTTGCAGCGGCGCAGCCTCGTGAATCACCTTTCCCCACCCATTATGTTTCTATCGTGGAGATACTTAAACCAACCACCCCTGCAAGGACGCTGGTGCACTAGATTCTTTACGTTGATTCACTGTGTTTGCAATGACCACCCCGAAAACCAACTTCTAGAAGGGCATTTGCTAACGAACCCGATGTTCTTTTGTGCATTCCGTAATAACTCTCTGCAAAAGGCGTTAAGTCTAAAGATGGGATGGGCACAAACTAATTGGCTTGTCGGTGGCCTATCGTCGCACAAAAAACGTAACGAATTGGGGGGTTGGATTAAGCAATTTTGCCCCACGTAACGGTCATTTACACCCCCAAAGCTCGAGAGTTTGCCTACTGTGGAGTCTAGATACTTGGCGCAGTCATACAAGGAGAAAATACCGTGATTACCGATAAAACACCCACCCGCCGCGAAGCCATCCTGGTCATGGATTCGCGCAATGCCCTGAGTGCTGTGCGCAATCACAGCCTGAGCGGATCGTGGAGCAGGCTGTATAAGGTGGACAACCACTACCTTGACCTGAGCCTCAAGGTCGAGGGAACAGAACCGCTCTTGATTGGCAAGCTGGTAACACCCACCCAGAGCAATGGTCTGGCCCGCTTGATGGCCTGCGATGGTGGGTTGTTGCAGGAAGTGGAGTTGAGCGCCTCGGGGATGTTTCGTCTGCCGGTGCCTACCACGGGGGTATATCACCTCGAGATGAACCTGGGTGAGCAACAGTTTGTGGTGCGCTCGGTGGATGTGTACTGATGAGTGATTTTGTGGGGAATGGGCAAGACCCCTGGCAGGGGCATTAAGGGAGTTCTGATATGTCTCAAGATCGCCCTCCCCGTCGCCTGCGCTTGGCTCGAGTGCCCTCGGAGTCCAAACCGGGCCGGTCTGTACTGCAAGCAGTCTCTACCCAACTGATTGACCGCTTGCTGGCGGGGGGTGCTACCCAGGCATTCGAGCTGGGGTTAGAGGAACTGCTGCGCGAACTGCCAGGGGTTGAACAGGCTTTTTTGTGGGTGCGGGATGGCCAAAACCGCTTTAGCTTGCAGGCTTTTCGGGGCGTGCCCCAGGCTGCCCTCGAGGGGGTCGAAGCAGTACTGGAGTCCTCGCTCAAAACGGCCTATCTGGGTTCGCTGGAAGGCTGGCTGGCCGGGAGGGCGCACCTCGATAGCGAGGGGCATGTCCTGCACCGGGTGCTGAACACACTTTCCGGCAAGCTGGAAACCTCAAGCCAGGAGCCTGCTCATAACCTCACCCTGCCGCTCCTGGCTAATCGGCAGGTGTGGGCCGTACTGCACCTGCATGCGCCGGCCCGGTTCCTGGGCCAGGCGGAAGCAGACTGGGTAAGCCAGTACATGGCAGGGGTGGCGCCCATCCTGCGCGAGGTGTATTTGCGCGAAGCGGCGGAGCGCCAGTCGCTGTGGTTATCGGCGATTAATGCCTTGCTGCGGGTCTCGCACGAGCAGCCACTCGAGCTGGGGTTGCAGGATGCCCTCGAGGAAGCCACCCGCCTTTCGGGGGCCGAAGGGGCTCGCCTGATTACCTTCGAAGGGCACGCTATTCGCACCATTGCCCAGGCCGGCTGGGGTTCGGGGCTACCCGTAGAAGCAGCCATTACCCGTCAGTTGGGTGAGCGCTTGCGCAGCGGACAACAGGTGGGTATTCCCCGCTACGACCTGTATCCCGCTCATCGCCCCGAGCTGGTGGAAGCTGGGCTCCGTAGTTTGTTTATCCTGCCCATTCTGCGGCAGAGCAGCGAAGCCAGTTCCTTGCTGCTCTTCAGCACCCAGCAACACTGGCTGCCCGATGCCCAGACCCAGGAACTCCTGAGTGATATGGCGGCAGCCATTGGGGTGGTGCGGGTGGAGTGGACTTTGCGGCGGGAGCTGGCCTGGGCCGCCTACACCGACCCCCTGACCGGGCTGGGCAACCGCCGGGCCTTTGAGCGTGACCTGGAAAAGCTCACCCAGCGGGCCAATGGCCGTGTGGTGGTGCTGGTGCTGCTCGACCTGGATGGATTCAAAGCCATCAACGATACCTACGGTCATATCCATGCCGATCACGTACTGGTGCGGCTGGGCGGGGTGCTGCGCTCCAGGGCCAGGGCCGGGGACCGGGCCTACCGCCTGGGGGGCGATGAATTTGCCCTGATCATCGAGGGTTCCAGTACCCTCAATCCGCTCCGCACGGCAGAGCGCTACCGCGCACTGCTAGAGGAGATTCGTGTCTCCGATAGTACTTTCCTGAGGGTCAGTCTGGGCTATGCGGTCTATCCTGCCGATGTATCGGATATCCAGAGCCTGTGGCGCATTGCCGACGACCAGATGTACAAGGACAAAGCCCTGCGTAAGGGCCGTACCCCATTGTTTACCCAGGGGCAGGGGCAGCCCATTCAGCTCAACACGCCTCTGTTCCGCCTTGCCAACCGGCTGGCCCAGGTGTTGAAACTGGAGCCGGGAGAACAACAGGTCTTGCAGGCGAGTTGTTATCTGCTGCAACTGGCGCTGGGCGAGATAGAAAGCTCCCCGGATGTGCAGATGCCCGACGTATTGCTGCGCGAAGCCGCACGGGTGCTGATGTTTGTTCAGAGCCACTGGGACGGGAGGGATCAACCGCTCGAACTGCTGGGCGAGCCCATTTCCCGGGCTGCCCGTGTACTGCAAGTAGCCCGGCAGTTTATTGCGGCCATGCAACCAGTGGAAGGGCGGCCCGCCCGGAGCGTCGAAGAAGCCCTGGCGGATATTGCCAGAGAAGCCCGGCAGCGTTTCGATCCTGCAGTGGTGGAAGCCCTCTATTCCCTTCGGGGTAGCCTGAGCGAGGATTCGGCCGCTTGAGCCTGTGTGCGCAACCGCCTTAATTGTGTTTATTTATCAATTTCCGTTAAGATTGGGACGTTGCCGCTATGAATACCACTGACCTGGCCCAGTATCTGATGGACGAGCCTGATCCAGCCCAAAGGCAGGCGCGTTTACAGCAGACCATGCCAGCGATTGAATTGATCGAAGTCCTCAAGGCAGAAGTAGACCATCAAAAAGATGTGGATACCGCCAGGGCCTTGCTGGCAGGAGAACGGGCTGTAGAAGCCGCAGCCCATGTCCAAAATGCCAAGGCCCGCCCACTGGCCCTGTGGGCCTATGCGGTAGGTCTGACGGTACGCGGCAATTTTGCCGAAGCCATCCCTATCTATGAAGAAGCCCGCAAGGGGCTGCAAAGCCTGGGATACGGGGAAGATGCGACCCGCGCGGGTATGCGGCAGATCCAGGCCCTGGCCATTATGGGCGACATGAACGGAGCCCTGGCCCTGGCGGAAGAAACCCGCGAGGCCTTCATGGGGCTGGGGCTGTTTCGTGATGCCGCCCTGGTGAGCATCAACATTGGCATCATTCACTACCGGGCAGGCCGAATGCTCGAGGCCGAGGGCGCCATCAAGTATGCCCTGGAACAACTCTCGAGGGTAGGGGATGTGGTCGGCCAGGGCAAGGCCCACGGCAACCTGGCCCTGATTTACGAGGCCCAGGACCGCTACCGCGAGGCGGTAACGCACTACCAGACCGCCCTGGACATTTTTCGCGCCCACAACCTGACCGAAGACTTTATCGGCAACAGCGTGAACCTGGCCCTGCTGTACCGCAAGGAAGGCCGGCTGAACCAGGCCCTCGACCTGTTGAGCCGGGTGCGGGCCATGTACGGCAAGCTTGATGGCAACCCCAACGCGGCTTTTCCCCAGCTCGAGGAGGCCCGCATCCACCTCGATCTCAACCTGCTGTCGGAAGCCCGCAAGCTCTCCCAGGAACTGGTGGAGGTTTTTGCGGCGCGGGGTATGCAGATGGAGCAGGCCGAGGCCCTGACCACCCTGGGCAGCGCCCAGGCCAAACAGGGCAAACTCGAGGAGGCCCGCCAGACCCTGGAACGCGCACGGGAGGGCTGGTTGTCCCTGCAAAACGCCATCCAGGCGGCGCTGGTGGATGTCTCGGTGGCGTCCTTGTTTTTGGAGTCGGGGCGCCAGGGCCAGATAGCCGCCCTCGAGCAGGCCGTGCTGGTAGCGGGTCGGGCCATTGAGGCCCTGAGCGAGGTGCCCTCGGCCAAGGCCCTGGGTCTGAGCGTGATGGCCGAAGCCTTGTTGGATCTGGGCAACCGCCCGGAGGCCAAGCGCTACCTGGAAGAAGCCGCCTCACTGGCCGTGGGGCTGGGTATTCCCGATCTCACCATCCGCATCGAACGCCTGCGTGGTCAGATGGCCTTGCTGGAAAATCGCACCCAGGCCGCCGAATTGCACTTCAAACGCGCCATCGAGCGCCTCGAGGGGGTGCGGGCCAGCCTCAGTGTGGACGAGTTCAAGTCGGCTTACCTGGGTGATAAGCTCGAGGTCTACGGCGATCTGGTGGACTTGTTGCTGGATACCCGGCATCCCCGTGAAGCTTTTGAATATGCCGAACGCGCCAAGTCGCGGGCCCTGGTAGATCTGCTAGCCCGTGGCGGCGAAAGCCCCCGTAGGTCAGCCGACCCCGAGGTCGAGCGCTTGCAGCGGGAACTCGCTGAGGCGCGCCAGGAGCTCAACCAGCACTTTCTGGCGGTAGAAGCCGAATCGGCAGCAGGAACCCGTGGCAGCAACTGGGAAAAAATGGTGGCGCTGGAGGAGCGGGTCACCCAGCTTATCCGCGAGCTCGAGCGCCTCCAGCCCGAAATCGTCATGACCGAACAGGTGCAGGAACTCCGCCTGCACGAGCTCAAGCAAACCCTCGAGCCGGGAACCATCCTGCTCGAGTACTTCCACACCCGCGAGGGCTTGATGGCTTTTGTGGTGGAGGGGGAACACGTCGAGGCGGTACGCGAGCTGGGCACCCTCGAGCAAGTCCAACAGCATGTCGAACAGCTCGAGTTCTTTCTCAGCCGGGTCGCTCAAGGCGGCATGATGCTGAAGATTTACGGCGAGGAAGCCCTCAAGCGCTCAGTAGACGATCAGCTCCATGCCCTCTACCAGTTGCTCATCGAGCCCCTCCCGCTCAAACTCTCCGGCCAGCCCCTCATTATCGTCCCGCACGGGGTACTCCACGCGGTGCCCTTTGCGGCTTTATATGATGGCGAACAATATCTGCTCGACCGTGCAGAGCTTTCCCTCTCGCCCAGTGCGGCGGTGTACGCCTTGTGCCGCAAGCGTGTTCGGCACGACCCCGGCTCCCTGGTAGCCTTTGGGGTGCCCCTCGAGAACATTCCCCAGGCCACCCTGGAAGTGGAGCAGATCAGCCAGATCGCCCAGAACCCCCGCAAGTTCGTGGGTGAAGCGGCCACGCTGCAAAACTTCTTTGCGGCGGCGCCCCAGGCCGAGGTCTTGCATATTGCCACCCACGGGGCTTTTCGCCCTGACAACCCCATGTTTTCTGGGCTGCGCATGGCGGACGGCTGGCTGGCAGCCCGCGATCTCTATAACCTGCGCCTGGGGGCCGAGTTGGTGGTGCTCTCGGCTTGCGAGACAGGTCTGGCCAAGCAAACCAGCGGCGACGAACTGATGGGCCTGGCAAGGGGTTTCCTTTATGCAGGTGCGCCCTGTTTGATTGCCAGCTTGTGGCCGGTACGCGACGACGCTACCGCCAAGTTCATGACCACCTTCTACACCAACCTGCGGGCGGGGATGTCGGTGGCTACGGCCATGCGCGAGGCCCAACTGGCGTTGCGCCGGGAGTATCCCAATCCCTACTTCTGGTCGGCGTTTACGGCTACGGGCGATTCGCACCGCACCGTGCACATATAACGTTTATGGGTCATTCCTGTTGGTGTCGGTCAGCACTTCGAGCACTTCCTCAGGCGTGTCTACCAGGGTGATGAGTTCCAGATCCCTGGCATCCACAACCCCGGCGGGAATCATGGTGCCTTTCATCCAGTCCAGCAATCCCCTCCAGTAGGCCTTATCCAGTGCAAAAATGGGGAACGGATGCACCTTTCCGGTCTGTACCAGCACCAGTACCTCCGCCAGCTCATCCAGGCTGCCGAAGCCTCCTGGCATCACCACAAAAGCCTGGGCGTAGCGCACCAACATCAGTTTGCGGGCAAAAAAATAGCGAAAACTCAAGCTATGGGTCTGGAAGGGGTTGGCCCTTTGTTCGTGGGGTAGCTGAATATTCAGCCCCACCGAGATGCCCCCTGCGTTGTAAGCTCCCCGGTTGGCGGCTTCCATCAGCCCTGGTCCGCCGCCCGTCACCACGCCAAAACCTGCCTCGGCCAGCCGTTGCCCGAGCAACAGCGCCTGGGCGTAGTAGGGGCTTTCCGAACCGAGGCGGGCCGAACCAAACACCGTTACGAGCGGTACCCCCAACCCCCCCAACACTTCAAAACCTTCCACAATTTCGGCCATGATGCGCCATAACCGCCAGGAATCCTGATGCTGCAACAGGTCAATTTCGGGTTGGGTCATGCCCTTACTCTATCGCGGTTCCCACCCCTGGGTCGGCGACCAGACGCCGCTTTTCGATTCGTGTGCCCAGGGAGGCATTCCCGAATGCGGGGGGTTCAACCGGGCAGAATAGGTACGGGAGGTCTGCCCGGTATCCGATGGGTGGTTGTACCTGTACCCTTACAACAGGCGGAGGGGGGCTCGAGGGGTAGCTTCCCCAACTCAATCGGGACAGGGTTACCTGCTACTGGACGGCAAACCAGGCCAACCTTGACAAGCACGGTATACCACCCGTACACTTCTGCCAGGATGATCTTAAGTGCAAAAAAATCCAGTGCCGGGGGGCTAGTCTGAGCTAGTCCGCGCAGCTGCGTATCCCGGCCCGCACCCGCTTGCGGGCGATTTTTTTTGTGAAGGACGTTATGCCAGAGCCTACCCACCCCCGTATCGAAATCGTGGATACCACCTTCCGCGATGGTCAGCAGTCACCACTTTTGTTCGACACCGAGAAGTACCGCTTTACCCTCGAGGAGAAAAAGCAACTGCTGGCCGGCCTGATTGAGCTGGGCGTGACG
Source organism: uncultured bacterium (assembly GCA_964543055.1). Lineage (GTDB taxonomy): Bacteria > Deinococcota > Deinococci > Deinococcales > Thermaceae > Meiothermus. The sequence goes on along the minus strand of CAZIXH010000055.1, from coordinate 10,051 downwards.
CACTTCGAGTTCTTCTCGCCGGTGGTGGGGGAGGCCGAGGCAGAGGACGTGCGCGAGCTTATTGCCTTTGCCCAAACCCTCACCCAAAAGCCGCTATACTTCCTGGGTCACTGCCGCACCAATCCGCTGGACATCGAAAAAGCGCTGGAGGCCGGTTGCAACGGGCTGAACCTGTACCTGGGGGTCTCGCCCCTGGCCCAGCAGCACAACGCGCAGAAGAGCCTGGAAGAATCGGTGGCACTGGCCCGAGAGGTGATCCGGGCCACCCGAACGGCCCACCCCGACCTGTACATCCGCTTTAGCGCCGAGGATGCTTTTCGCACCCCGCTCGAGGACGTTTTTTACCTTTACGATGCGGTGTACCCCTACGTGAACACCCTGGGCATGCCCGACACCGTGGGTATCGCCGAGCCCGAGGATGTGACGGCGGTGGTGGTTCAGTTGCGCCAGCGTTATCCCAACGCCCGGCTGGAGTGCCACTTCCACAACGACCGGGGCCTGGCTCTGGCGAATGTGAATGCCGCCGTGCGGGCCGGGGTGCGCTATGTGGATGCCTCCATCTGGGGCCTGGCCGAGCGCTCCGGGATTCCTTCAGTTACGGGGGTGCTGTTCAACCTGTCCAAGCGTTACCCCGAGATTGCCGTGCAGTACAACCTGAGCCAGTGCTACCCCCTGAACGTGTTGATGGCTTCCATCCTGGGCACGCTGGTGCCCTACACCGAGCCGGTTTCCCTGACCAACCGCACCCATACCGCCGGAGTACACCAGAAGGCTGTGCTGAACGAGAAAAAGGTCTACGAGGCCCACAGCCTGCACGACTTTGGGGTAGACAAAAACCAGCTTCTCTTGGGCCCGCTTTCAGGCTGGCATCTAATCTACTACTATCTGAAGGAAGTGGAGAACTTTGTAATCAGCAAGGAACAGGCCAGACTGATTGCCCAGGAGTTCAAAGCCCGCACCGCCGAGATTGGCCGCAGCAAGAAGCCCGAAGAACTGTTGCTCGAGGTTGCCGAGGCCTACGGCCTCTCCCGCCACACCCTGCCCGAGGAAGTGCCCACCGCCCGGTTGGAGAACCTGGACTAACCATGTCAGAGCTTTTGGTATTCATCCACCGAAATACCGATGTCCTTGAGGATTTTGCGAAAAGTTCCCATGGGCAACTCCCCGCTGTGAAATGGAATGACGGTGGTTCGGCCATCGGGGTGCTGATACAAGCGGTGTGCTCCCTTGGCTTTGCGCTCGACAAAACCCAGGCGCAGCAGTACGCGCGCCAGTTCACTCGGTCTAGGCGGCATTCACGGATACCTTCTGGGTTTGAATATCTTTGGGGAATGGTTTTCCATCTTCCATTAGCACTTCCAGTACCAACTCGAGGGCTTCACTGGCGTTCTGGATGGCTTCCTCGGGGGAGTGCCCCCAGGAGTGGGCTCCATGAACTGCCGGAAACTCGGCCAACCATTTTCCGGGTTCCTCGGGGTCTTCAAACACCACTACGGTGTACTGCCGCATGTTTTCATTATAGAGAGTCTTCTGACAGGAGGTCGGCATGGGCCTGACTTTAGCTGAAAAAATCCTTTCCAAACGGGCGGGCCGCGAGGTACGGGCGGGCGAACTGGTGGTGGTGGAGGTGGACCAGGTGATGGTGGTGGACTCCATCGCCGGGAGCTGCTTCAAGCGGCTGGAGCAGCTCCAGGCCACCCCGCGCTTCCCCGAGAAGGTCTCGATTGTAATAGACCACGTGGCCCCGGCGGCCAATGTGGAGGTGGCCAAGGCCCAGAAGGAAATCCGTGAGTGGGGCAACCGCCACGGCTGCCGGGTGTTCGATGTGGGGCGGGGTATCTGCCACCAGGTTTTGATTGAAGAGCGGCTGGCCCTGCCGGGGGGCATTGTGCTGGGCTCGGACTCCCACTCCACCACCTACGGCGGAATTGCCTGCTTTGGGAGCGGGATGGGGGCCACCGACATCGCCCTGGCGGCGGCCTCGGGGCGCACCTGGCTACGGGTGCCCGAGACCGTCAAGGTGACCTTCCGCGGTTCGCTGGCCCCCGGCACCACGGCCAAGGACGCGGCCCTCGAGATGATCCGCGTCCTCACCGCCGATGGGGCCACCTACATGAGCATCGAGATGCACCTGGTGGACGGGGCCGAATCCCTGACCCGCAGCCAGCGCCTGACCCTGGCCAACCTGACCGTGGAGGCCGGGGCCAAGTGCGGCCTGGTGGTGCCCAGTGGCGAGATTCTGGAACTGTATCCGATACCCGAGTGGCTGTACCCCGACCAGGACGCGGTGTATGCGAAGCAGGTCGAGATTGACCTCTCCACCCTCACCCCCCGGGTCTCGGTGCCCTTCTACGTGGACAACGTAGAGGAGGTGGCGCAGGTTAAGGGCAAGAAGGTAGACCAGGTGTTTGTGGGCACCTGCACCAACGGGCGGCTCGATGACCTGCACGAGGTCGCCGCCATCCTTAAGGGCCGAAAGGTGGCGCCGGGGGTGCGGATGCTGGTGATTCCGGCTTCGTCGGAGGTGCTCGAGCAGGCCACCGCCGACGGCACCCTGCTCACCCTGCTGCAAGCGGGCGCAACCCTGGGCACCCCCGGCTGCGGGCCCTGCATGGGGCGGCACCAGGGGGTGCTGGCCCCCGGTGAGGTGTGCGTGAGCACCTCCAACCGCAACTTCAAAGGGCGCATGGGTGCGGCGGATGCCGAAATCTATCTGGCTTCGCCCCGAGTGGCGGCGGCCACAGCCATCGCGGGGTACATCACTACGCCGGAGGAACTGCTGGGGGGTTAGGCTCGGGGGGCAGGATGACCGGCGTCGCAACCGCTTACACCACCCTCGAGCGCTTCCTCGACCACTGGGACGGGGTGCGGATGGTCACGCTGAAGCTGCTCGGCTGCTTCTCGGAAGCGGACTTGCGGCGCACCCTGTGGCCGGGCTCGAGGACGGTGGGGGAGATGTTCCATCATATCGGGGCGCACCAGTTCTATGCAGCCCGAGGGCTGTTTTTGCAGCAGTGGGAGCCCAAAGGAACCCTGGAAGAGAGCCCCGACGCCGACTGGGACTTGCACAAGCACCTTACTGTCTACAAGGTCGAAACACTCCATCACTGGTTGGAAAGGGTTCAGCAACAAACGCGAACCTGGGCCCAGGGAGTGCTGGAATCCCGCCTGAGCGAGTTCGCCCCCGACAACCCCTGGCACGAGGGGATGCGGGGCTGGCTGCTCTTGCAGCACGCCTATCAGGATGAAGTGCACCACCGGGGGCAGCTTTATGGTCTGGCCCGTCAGCTTGGCTACCTGCCGCCCGATGTGTTCGCGGTAGATCACCCCGATTACTGGAACGAAAGGAAGTGGAAATAATGCCCAGGGTCTGGAAATTTGGCGACGCCATCAACACCGACGACATCCTCCCCGGCAAGTACGCGCCCTTCATGGTGGGGGAGGACAGGTTTCACACCTATGCCTTTGCCCACCTTCGCCCCGATTTTGCACAGGGCTACCAGCCGGGCGATATTCTGGTAACGGGTAAAAACACCGGCCTGGGCTCTTCCCGCGAGTACGCCCCGGAGGCTCTGCGCAAGCTGGGTCTGAAGGCCATCGTGGCCAAGAGCTACGCCCGTATTTTTTATCGCAACCTGGTCAACCTGGGCATTATGCCCTTCGAGGCACCGGAGGTGGTGGACGCGCTTCAGGATGGCGACCTGGTAGAGCTCGATTTTGAGCAGGGAATTTTGCGGCGCGGAACCGAGACCTTCCGGCTCAGGCCGCCGCCTGCTTTTTTGCTGGAAGCCCTGAAGGAAGGGAGCATTCTGGAGTACTACCGCAAATACGGGCGGTTCCCCGGTGAAAGCGCCGGAGGGTAGACTGGGGGGGTTGAGGGTTTTTATGGAAGACCTGGAAGTGATCTGCCCGGTGTGCGGTGAGCCCAACTACCTCCCCGCCGAAGACCTGGAGGAACTGACCCCCGACGACTACTTTGAGTGCGAGTCCTGCGGGGCTTATCTGCAGGTGCTCTCCACCGACCCCCTGGAGGTGGTGGTCATCGAAGAGGGCGAGGAGGGGCTCTTTGTAGACTGCCCTGAGTGCGGCCTGACCTTTGAGGTGGGGGAAGGCGAGGAAGAGGCGGTCTGCCCGGAGTGTGGGCATCGCTTCGCGCCCGACTGGTCGGATGTGGACGAAGACGAGGAAGACACCGATGACCGATACTAGGCTCGTTGCCGAAAGCCCAAGGCCGGAAGCGTAGCAATGTACCTGAAGGAGAAACCATGACAGCCGAATGTGTGGAGTGTGGAAGCCCGATAGAGCTAGAGAACCCCGAGCTGGGTGAGCTGGTGGTCTGCGATACCTGCGGGGCCGAACTCGAGGTGGTGGGGCTGGAGCCCCTGAAGCTGCAAGCCGCCCCCGAAGAGGCAGAGGACTGGGGCGAGTAAGACAGGGCCTGGGGGTTGGGGATGAAGGGCCTACCAAGTCCGATCCCCTGACCCCTGACCCCTGACCCGCTTGTTTATGCTGGCGATTCTCTACGACCGCATCCGCCCCGATGAGGAGATGCTCTTCAAGGCCGCCGAGGGGCTGGGCATTCCTTTCAAGAAAATCTACGCCAAGCAACTGCCCATGAAGCTGGGGGCGCGGCCCCCGGAGCTCGAGGGCGTCACCTGCGCGGTGGAGCGCCTGGTCTCGCAGAGCAAGGGGCTGGCGGTCTCGCGCTACCTGAAAAGCCTGGGGATTCCGGTGGTGAACGCGCCGGAGGTCATCGAGGTTTGCGGCGACAAGTGGGCTACGAGTTGTGCCCTCGAGGCCCACGGGGTGCCCCAGCCCAAAACCGCCCTGGCGACCGAGGCCGAGGAAGCCCTGAAGCTCATCGAAGAGATGGGCTACCCGGTGGTGATGAAGCCGGTGGTGGGCAGCTGGGGCCGCCTGCTCTCGCTCATCCGCGACCGCGACGCCGCCGAAACGGTGCTGGAGCACAAGGAAGTGCTGGGGGGCTACCAGCACCAGCTCTACTACGTGCAGGAGCTGGTAGAGAAAGGGGGCCGCGACATCCGGGCCTTTGTGGTGGGCGACACCTGCATCGGGGCTATCTATCGCACCTCGGCCCACTGGATTACCAACACCGCCCGTGGGGGGAAGGCCTCGAACTGCCCCGTCACGCCCGAGCTGGCCGACCTGGCCGTGCGTGCCGCCAAAGCCGTGGGGGGTGGGGTGGTGGCCATTGACCTGTTCGAGTCGCCCAGGGGTTTGTTGGTCAACGAGGTCAACCACACCATGGAGTTCAAGAACTCGGTGAGCACCACCGGCGTGGACATTCCGGCCAAAATTCTGGAGTATGCCTGGAGCCTCTGCCGCTCATGAAGCGGCTGCGTGTGTTTTGCAGTTACGGCTGCTGGCCCACCTGGTTGCAAGGGGAAGCCGACGATATTCCTGAAAACACAGACCCTGCTACGCTTCCTTTGCGCCCCCAGACCTTGCAGCGGTTGCTCGAGTGGGACAGGGCTTTCCAGGCCACCTATAACGACACCTATTCCCCGGAGCCCCACCCGCTGGAGGGCTTTAGCCTGGAGGGGTTTGCCATAGAGCACCAGGCTTTGCTCGAGGCCCTGCAACAGGAGCTAGGCCCGGCGTATCGGGTGTCCAAGTAGTGTTTCAGGGCCGAGCCCGGCTTTGTCCGGTGGCGATGCCGCCTGCAATCAGATGAGCCGCCCGCAAGGGCTCGGGAATGTGGGAGTGTACCGCCAGGCGCCGGAGAACATGCTCGGCTTGCTTTACGGTCAGCCCGGCACGTTGCACGTAGACGGCAGCCACATGCTCGATAGCCCCGGCTTTCTGAATCAGCGCCCATTTCTGCTTGCCACCGCGCACCTTGCGGAGGGCGGCTTCGATGGAGGCAAGATTGGGCTTGCGCCTCGAGACCACCAGCACCGGCAGGCCCAGGTTTTGCGAAAGTGCTCGGATGTCCACCACGTTGAACCCGCCCAGGGCAATGCCTTGCAGCAGTACCAGTCGCAGGCTGGGGTAGAACTTGGAGTGCTGGATGAGCTCGGTCAGGACGCGGGTACTGTTCCGCCCGTCGCGCCGAACCTGACCGCTCAGCACGCCTTCCAGCCGCAGCCCGTTGTACACCACCCCCACCACCCGCACGTCGCCCCGGTGATGCCGCTCGAAGGGAAAGTCGTCAAAGCCGATCACGTGGGAGAATCCGCCGGTTTTCATAGGGGTGCTTATCGGGTATTCTAGACCGTTGATTGTATGAGCGAGAAGAAGACCGTTTCGATTGTGGGGGGCTCGGGCTACGCGGGCGGGGAGTTTCTGCGGCTGGCCCTGGGGCACCCTAACCTCGAGGTAAAGCAAGTAACCAGCCGCCGCTACCTCGGTGACCCCGTGAGCCTGGTACACCCCAATCTGCGGGGCCGCACCAACCTGAAGTTTACAGACCCCGCTCAACTCGAGCCCTGCGATATCCTGGTGCTCTCCATGCCCCACGGCGTGGCCGCCAAGGAGCTCGAGAAGTACCAGGGCCTGGCCCCCATCATCCTCGACCTCTCGGCGGACTTCCGCCTGAAAAACCCGGATCTGTACAAAAAATACTACGGCGAAGACCACCCCCGCCCCGACCTGCTGAACCAGTGGGTCTACGGCAACCCCGAACTCTACCGTGAGGCGCTCCAAACCGCCAACCACATCGCCTGCTGCGGCTGCAACGCCACCGCCACCATTCTGGGCCTCTACCCGCTTGTCAAGGAGGGCCTGCTGGCGCCGGGGCCTATTTTTGCCACCGTAATGATCTCCACCAGTGCGGCGGGGGCCGAACCCAGCCTGGCCTCGCACCACCCCGAGCGCTCGGGCAGCATCCGGGCCTACAAGCCCACCGGGCACCGCCACACCGCCGAAATCCGCGAGAACCTGCCGGGCCACCCCGAAGTCCACCTCACCGCCGTGGCCACCGACCGGGTGCGCGGCATCCTGATGACCGCCCAGACCTTTTTGCGTGCGGGCCTCACCGAGAAGGACGTGTGGAGTGCCTATCGCAAGGTGTATGGCGCGGAGCCCTTCATTCGTATAGTGAAACTCAAGAAGGGCATCCACCGCTACCCCGACCCCAACGTGGTGGAGGGCACCAACTACTGCGATGTGGGCTTTGAGCTAGAAGAGGACACCGGGCGGCTGGTGGTGATCTCGGCCATTGACAACCTGGTCAAGGGCACGGCGGGGCACGCCATCCAGAGCCTGAATGTGCGGATGGGCTGGCCGGAGACCACAGGCTTGGAATTCATGGGTCTGCATCCATAAATTCCGACCCCCCTATAAATCATCTTGCGGTATTCGAATCGGGTGCAATTTTTTGGAGGGTGTTGAATTGTGGGGCCGCTGAAGGGGTGCGTTCATGTACCCCTTCAGGTTGACTCAAAGCTTGCAGCAGGTTCGGAAAAAAGCACCGCGCTGTAGCCAGGTGTTTGAACACTGCGTACCGAGCGCTAGGATGGATGTCTCCACAACGGTATAGTTGGGGGGTATGGAACAACGCAACCTCGGAAAGTCGGGCCTGTTGGTATCGGTAGTGGGGATCGGCTGCAACAACTTTGGTGGGCGCATTGACTTTGATGCCTCCAAGGCCGTCATCCACAAAGCCCTCGACCTGGGCATCACCCTCTTCGATACTGCCGACACCTACGGCAACCGAGGGGGTTCGGAGACCATTCTGGGGCAGGTGCTTGGTGAGGAGCGCAAGAACATTGTGCTGGCTACCAAGTTCGGCTGGGATATGGACGATGCGGGCAAGATGAAGGGGGCCTCGCGCCGCTACATCATGTCGGCGGTACAGGCCAGCCTCAAGCGTCTCAAGACCGACTACATAGACCTGTACCAACTGCACAAGCCCGACCCACGCACCCCCATCGAGGAAACCCTGCGTACCCTGAATGATTTGGTGCGGATGGGCATGGTGCGCTACATCGGTTGCTCTAACCTGCCAGCCTGGCAGGTGTCCGATGCCTACTGGACAGCCAGGAGCCTGGGCCTGGAGGGCTTTGCCTCCTGCCAGGACGAATACAGCTTGCTGGTGCGGGACGTGGAGCGCGAACTGGTACCCGCAATTGAGCGCTACCAGATGGGCTTGCTGCCCTACTTCCCACTCGCCAGCGGCCTGCTGAGCGGCAAGTACCACAAAGATGCGCCCATGCCGGAGGATGCCCGTCTGACCAAAAACCAGAACCTGGCCAAGGGTGTGCTGACCGAGCGGAACTGGCAAATTGTCGAACAACTGCGAGCCTTCTGCGAGGCGCGGGGCCACAGCCTGCTCGAGCTGGCCTTTAGCTGGCTGGCGGCCAGGCCGGTGGTCAGCAGCGTCATTGCAGGCGCAACCAAACCCGAACAACTCGAGCAGAACGTCCAGGCTGTGAACTGGAAACTGACCCCCGAAGAACTGGCTGAAGTAGAGCACATTCTGACAGCTTGAAAGCTGCCAACGGTCTAGGGCGGTTTTCGAACTAATACCAACTCTGCGCGTGAGCGGCGCTAAACGCGCCCCTCACTTGCCGCGCCAGAGGGCGCGTCCGAGGGTCTCTTATATCGCTTTTGGGTCTCTTCTGAGCAGATTTGGTATAACTGCCCCCACAGAGGTTTCGAAAACCGCCTCTGTGCCCCGCAATGGTTTCGAAGGTGAAGGCGCTTTTTACGTCAACCGCTCATTGCTTTCGGCCTTGGGCTTTGAACTTTCGGCAACCCCTGCAAGAAGCCTAGCCGAACCTCACCACGCCGGTGTCCAGGTCGTAGTAGGCCCCCACCACCCAGACCCGCTCTTCCTCCAACGCTGAAGCAATCAGGGGGGTCTGCACCAGGTGGCGCACGGTGTAACGAATGTTCGCCTGGATAGCAAAATCGAGCATGTCGGGGGTTACTGGATAATCGTCGAAGGCGGGGCGGATCAGGTTGACCAGCGACTGAATGGCATTGGGGGCCCGCTGGTGGTTTTGCAGGGCTTCCAGGGTGGCTTTTACGGCTCCACAGCGCTCGTGGCCCATCACCACCACCAGCGGAACGTGCAGATATTCGATACTGAACTCGATGCTGCCCAGCGCGGCGCGGTCGAGCGCGTGGCCTGCGGTGCGTACCACAAATAAATCGCCTAGCCCCCGGTCAAAAATAATCTCGGGGGCTTCCCTCGAGTCCGAGCAGGCAAAAATGGTGGCGAAGGGGTGTTGTGCTTGGGCTATCTGGAGGCGGCGCTCCGAGCCCTCGTTGGGGTGGCGCAGGCGTTCCTCCACAAAGCGCTGGTTGCCTTCCTTGAGCCGCCTGAGGGCATTTTCCCAGGGTTTGAGCGTCGTTGACATGGACGCCTCCTGACCTCCATTTATAACCGGTCCTGCCAGACATTTGTCCGCTAATTTTCATACCGCCGCCAATGCGTTAGCCTGTAGCGCATGGTAGTCGTCGGCAGTACCAACCCGGCCAAACTCGAGCCCGTTCGCCTGGTGTTTGCAGAGGTTTTTCCCGAATTGGAAATTCGCGGGGTAGACGTGCCCAGTGGCGTGCGCGACCAGCCTGTCGGCTACGAAGAGACGGTCTTGGGGGCGGAAAACCGTGCCAGGGCGGCCCTGGCTCAGCCTGGAGCAAGCTGGGGGTTGGGGTTGGAAGCAGGGGTGGAATTCAACACCCACGGGAGCTGGCTCTTCAACATTGCAGTATTGCTGCGTGCGGACGGTCGCAGGGGGATGGCCCGGGGGGGCTCGGTTTTGCTGCCGCCGGTGGTGGGGGAGCGGCTGCGTGGAGGGCAGGAATTGGGCCTGGTGATGGACGACCTGATGGGCCAAAAGAATACCAAAAAGGGCAGTGGAGCGGTTGGCATCCTGACCCTTTCCCGTATCGAGCGGGTGGAGTTCTGGCGGCACACTATAGAGCTGGCCCTGCCGCCTTTCTTGCGCCCGGAACTCTATCCGCTAGAGTAGAAGGGTGGACTGGCAAAAAGGCGAGTACACCCTCAGCCGCGATTTTGCCAGCCTTGACCTACGCCTGGGACATAACCTTCTTGCCCACCAGGCTTACTGGGCGGCAGGGT
>CAZIXH010000054.1:0-2759 GCA_964543055.1 uncultured bacterium | reverse complement strand
CCCGAGACCGACACAGAGTAGACAGTCGCAAGGTTCAGATGGGTATAAGACACAGACCCATGCTGCAGTCGACGCTTGACTGGACCAGCCCGGGGGCATGGCCATCGTCGCGCACGCTGGGAGGGCAAGAGCAACCAGGTGGAAAAGAGGAGTGTTATGCGTTCCGCTTTCGGCTTTAAGCTGTTGTCAGCAAAGCTGGGTACACCGTCGTCGAGATCTTCGTACGCCTCCAGGTTTCTGGGAGCGACTGACCTCGTGTCCACTCCCTACTGCGTAGGGAGGGGGCACGAGGTCAATCCCTCCCAGAAACATGGAGGCGTACGAACATCTCTACGACGGTGTACTAAGTTTTGCTGACAACAGCTCAAAGCCGAAAGCTGAACGCATAACACTCCTCTTTTCCACATGGTTTCTCTTGCCTTCCCAGCGTGATCGAAGATGGCGATGCACCCGATCTGGTCATATGAAACGACGACTGCAGCATGGGTTGCGCCGGAGGTGTTACCAGAAGCGGAGACCCATTACTTGCGTAAGAGCTGAGCATATGCGAAAAGCCGGTATCAAAGTACCTTTTGCCGTGGTGTTACTTGGTTCCGAAGCTGGAAATGGCAGATGAACATACCCGGTAGGTGCTTTGGCGTATTCTGAAGTTGCTACTGGAGAGACGCATGACCAAAGCCCCGGATATCGTAGATTTGCTTAACCTGGCTGTAGACCGTAGCTCGAGCGACCTGGTTATCACAGTCGGTCTGCCCCCCATGGTCAAGATTGACGGTGAGTTCCACCCCACCGAATATGAACCCCTGACCCCGCAGGAAACCCGTCGTCTGACCTATGCTCTGATGGACGAAAAGCAGCAACGGGTCTTCGAGGAGGAAAAGGAACTCGACTTCTCCTTCAGCCTGCCGGGCAAGGGCCGCTTCCGCGTCAATATCTTCTTGCAGCGCGGTAGCGTGGGCGGGGTGTTGCGGGTGGTGCCCTCCAACGTCAAGAGCTTCGAGGAACTGGGCCTACCCAAGAACGTGGCCGATATTGCCATGAACCCGCGCGGTTTGGTGCTGGTAACCGGTCCTACCGGCTCGGGGAAGTCCACCACCCTGGCCTCGATGATTGACTACATCAACGAGCGCAAGCGCTGCCACATAGTCACCATCGAAGACCCCATCGAGTTCTTCCACCGCCACAAATCCTCCATCATCAACCAGCGCGAGATTGGCTCCGATACCCACGGCTTCGACAAGGCCCTGCGTTCGGTGTTGCGCCAGGCCCCCGATGTGATTCTGGTGGGGGAGATGCGCGACTACGAGACCATTTCTGCGGCTATCACCGCTGCCGAAACCGGTCACCTGGTAATGGGAACCTTGCACACCAACAGCGCTCCCGAGACCATTGACCGCATCATTGACGTTTTCCCCCAGGCCCAGCAGGAACAGGTGCGGGTACAGCTTTCCAACAACCTGGTGGCCGTCCTGACCCAGCAGCTTCTACCCAAGGCTTTTGGGGGAGGGCGTGTCCTGGCCTACGAACTAATGATCGCGACACCGGCGGTGCGGGCGCTCATCCGTGAGGGTAAGAGCCACCAGTTGGTCAGCGTGATTCAGACCGGTGGGCAGTACGGCATGATTACCATGGATGCCTACCTGGCCGACCTCTTCAAGCGCAAGCTCATTACCTATGATGTTGGGCAATCGCGCTCGGTAGACCCCAAGGAGTTTGCTCGTCTGGCGGGCGCGGGCAGTGCCTCGCCCCAGACAAGTGGTATGCGCCGAGCGTAAGTTACTGTAGCTGTATTGCTTTACAAAGGGAGATTGCGTGCAGGCTGTTCTGAGTCTGCCGAAAGGTGACTTTGGTGCAAGGTGTCACTCAGAAGAGATCCAGTTATGTTGCGCCCGTATAAGGTTTAGAGATGAATCCAAGCTGTGCTAGAAAATCATGCTCCGGGCGCAATACCCGAATGATTTTCGATCATGCCATTATCCAAAACATAGACGGGAGGCACTTAGGTCATATAACCCCAGACTACGAAATCTGGTGTGTATTGTGAGTTGGAGACGGGATATGCCTGCCTTCATCTATACCCAGTTGCTCCCTAAGCGCGAAGCTTTGCCTGAGGTTGTGCCTCAGTCGCTAATGCTGGGCATTCCGGTAATCGGGGTGGATATCCGAAGGGTGTACGAGCGGTTCGTGGATGGTTGTGGCTTCCTGAGCGAGCCTGGTGAAGTGAAAGCTCTGGTTAGAGCCATGCAAAGGGTCTTCGTAGACCCCGATGAAAGCAATGAGACAGGGCAAAAGCGACATGAACGCATAAAATCTTATGCTTCGCAAAACACTATCCACCTTCACAAAGTGCTTCATGCCGAAGCGCTCGGTAATCAGCCTGCGCTGAGGCCTGCCTGAGAGAGGACGTTTGTGCTGGACTGGTTGTTGTTGCTCCTCACTGTGGTGTCTGCGGTGGCCTTGGTAGGGCTGTCCATACCACTGGCTCGAGCCCTGGGCATTGTGGATAAGCCAGGGGAAATCAAGATTCATGCCCTGCCTACCCCGCGTTTTGGAGGGGTGGGTATTGTCGCTACCATCGCCATCTGGGGTTTGTACACTGTCTCCTTGTCAGGATGGGCTTTGCTGGGTTTGCTAATCATTGCCACTACTGGCCCCCTCACCGACCGCTACAACCTCTCGCCCAAGACCCTCCTGGCCGCCGAATTTGTTGCTGGGGTGGTGCTTGGCTTGCTCTTCTGGAGCGGGTGGGGATGGTTGGG
>CAZIXH010000053.1:0-3583 GCA_964543055.1 uncultured bacterium | reverse complement strand
CTCCACCACAATGGCAATTACCCCTTTGTGGCGCAGCTCGGGGGCGATGGTCGCAAAGACCACTACCGTCTCGGCCTCGCCGCCGTTGGAAATCCAGGGTTTGGTGCCGTTCAGCACGTAGTGGTCGCCCTCGCGCACGGCCCGTGTCCGCAGCGCCGCCGCATCGGAGCCGTTGCCCGGCTCGGAGAGGGCAAAGGCGGCCAGGGCGGGCTTCTCGGTGAGCTTTTTGAAAAAGCGCTGCTTTTGTTCGTGGTTGCCGGCCAGCAGGATGGGGGTGATGCCCAGGTCGGAGGCCATCGGGATGGTGTAGATGCCCATGCAGCCCCAGGCCAGCTCCTCACCGATGATGACCTCCTCGAGCATCCCCAGCCCCAGACCCCCGTATTCCTCGGGGATGATGGCGTTCAGCAGGCCCACCTCGTGGAGCTTTTCCACCACCCCCCAGGGCACTTCCTCTTTGGTGTCGTACTCGGCGGCGATGGGGGCAATCTGCTCCCTGGCGAAGCGGCGGGCCAGTTTTTGCAGTTCCTTTTGTTCGTCGGTCAGGCTAAAGTCAATCGGCATGGCGGAAGGCGGAAGGCTAAAGCCCCAGGCCAAAAAAGCAGCTTGCTCCTGGCTGTCGGCTGTTAGCTTTCGGCTTTGGTTCACCTCCTTACAAAAACTTCTTGTACTTAGTATAACTTTTCCCTGTCTGGCTTGTCTATCGTATCACGGGCCTGGTGAAGAAAAAGCGTTATGTATGTAAATCCACAAACCAAACCACCGCACCGCGTAGAATCCGCGCTATGAGCTTGCTGTTCAGCCCCTTGAAACTGCGTTCGGTGACCCTCAAGAACCGCCTGGCCATGTCGCCCATGTGCCAGTACTCGGGCCAGGATGGGCACGTAACCGAGTGGCATCTGCTGCACTACCCCACGCGGGCGGTTGGCGGGGTGGGGCTCATTATGGTGGAGGCTACGGCGGTAGAGGCCCGGGGGGTGATCAGCCCGGATGACCTGGGCATCTGGTCGGATGCGCATGTAGCGGGGTTGCAGGCACTGGCCCAGCGCATCAAAGCAGCGGGTGGGGTGGCGGGCATCCAGCTGGCTCACGCGGGCCGCAAGGCCGGTACGGCCAGCCCCTGGCAGGGTGGCAAGCCCCTGCACCGCTGGACACCGGTGGCCCCCAGCCCCCTGGCCTTCCACGAAGGCAGGCCGGTGCCGCAGGAACTGGACGAAGCGGGTCTGGAGCAGATACGCCAGGCTTTTCAGCAGGGGGCCCGGCGGGCCCTTGCGGCGGGGTTTGAACTGATTGAACTGCACATGGCCCACGGTTATCTGCTGCACTCCTTTTTGTCGCCCCTCACCAACCGGCGCAGCGACCGCTACGGGGGCAGCCGGGAGAACCGCATGCGCTTTGCGCTCGAGGTTGTGGAGGCGGTGCGAGCGGTCTGGCCGGAGGAGTTGCCGCTTTTGGTGCGGGTCTCGGCCACCGACTGGGTCGAGGGGGGCTGGGACATCGCCGACACCGTGGCGTTTGCGGAGCAACTGCAAAAACGCGGCGTGGATTTGCTGGACTGTTCTTCGGGAGGGGCCATTCCGGGCGTAAAAATTCCGGTGGGGCCCGGCTACCAGGTGCCCTTTGCGGCCCAGGTTCGGTTGTCCACAGGCTTATCCACAGGCGCGGTGGGCCTCCTGACCGAGCCCTTACAAGCCGAGGCCGTTCTTCAGGCCAACCAGGCCGACCTGATTCTCCTGGGCCGGGCCTTGCTCCGCGACCCCTACTGGCCCTACCGCGCCGCGCAAGCCCTGGGTGCTAGGGTCTGGCCGGTGCAGTACGAGCGGGCTTTCTGAGGCTGCTTCCCGGGACGAACGTGGCATCCCGTTGCCGAAATGCCAGTGCCTTGCGCAGGTCGCAGGCCAGAGGCTGGCTCGAGCCTGGACTGGATCTTCGTACTCGAGGGCGTTGTGCAAAGACCAGCCAAATGCAAAGTGCTTGCGGTGGGCATCGGTCATTTGCCTTGCACGCCCAACCTGGATTGTTGCTCGCAACAACTCCGCCTGCAACACTCCTGAAGAGACGGCTCCATGGAAACTTCATAGCAGAGGCTTGTTTTGCTACCTAAAGGGTTGAATCTAAGTGACCCCCTCGGATTGAGGGTCTGGCCTCTGGGCAAGCTGCTAACATCGGTGAACCATAGATCGTCGGCATTTTCCAAGCTTTCAGCTTTGGGCCTTCAGCCTTAAGCGGTAAATTGAGCTATGGAAAACCCCTGGAAAACCTTTGTGCCCCAGGCCCCTACCCGCCTCGGCAAGCCCGAATGGTTCACCGGAACGGTTTACTTAAGCGAGCTGGTGGTCACCCCGGCGCCCATGCACCTGCACGTGCTGCGGGTGATGTTTGCGCCAGGGGCCCGCACCGCCTGGCACACCCACCCCAAAGGGCAGGTTTTGCACGTGGAGGCCGGGATTGGCTGGTTCCAGCGCTGGGGTGAGCCGGTCCGCGAGATGAAAGCGGGCGACACCATCTACTTTGCCCCTGGCGAGAAGCACTGGCACGGGGCAAGTGCGACCCACGCCATGACCCATCTGGCGATTCAGGCGACGGTGGGTGGAGTGAGCACCGATTGGCTGGAGCAGGTCTCGGAGGAGCAGTACCGGCTTTGACTATGACAAGACGTATCTGGATCGACACCGACCCCGGCTTCGACGACCTGGCAGCGATTGTGCTGGCAGCAGCCCGGCCCGAACTACAGATTGAAGGGGTGGGGGTGGTGGCGGGGAACGCTCCACTCGAGCGTGTTCTGGACAACACCCTGCGTCTGGCCGACCTGATCGGGTTAGCCGCCCCCATCTATGCTGGCTGTGATCGGCCCCTGGTGCGCCCCAGAGAAACAGCGGAGAACGTGCTGGGGGTGGGGGCTCTGGGGACCTCCGGACGGAGCCTGCCCTCGGCTATACGCCAACCCGAAGCAGGGCACGCCGTTTTGAAGCTCCTCGAAGCAGCCCGGCGAAGCCCTGGAGAGCTGACGCTGGTGGCGATTGGGCCCCTGACCAATGTGGCATTGGCTATGCGCCTCGAGCCTGCCCTCCCCAAGCTGCTGCGTGAGATTGTGCTGATGGGGGGTTCCACCGACCGGGGCAACCATACCGCAGCGGCGGAGTTCAACATCTACGCCGACCCCGAGGCGGCGGCAGTGGTGTTTGGCAGTGGTGCCCATATCGCCATGTTTGGCCTCAACCTGACCCGACAGGTACCGTTGCGAGGGCAGCATGTGGAACAGGTGCGTGGCAGCAGCAGTCCCAACGCACAACTCTGGGCCGATCTGATGGACCACTACCTGCGTATCCGCGACCGGGGCGGCAAGGGTTCGATGCCCCTGCACGACCCGGTAACGGTGGCCTATTTGATCGCGCCCGAGTTATTCACCCTGGAGCTGGCTCACGTGAGCGTCGAGACCGCCGGTACACACGCCCTGGGGGCTACCATTTGCGAATTTCGTGTACCGGCCAGGGCCGAACCCAATGCACGGGTGGCAATGCAAGCCAACGGCGAAAGGGTGATGGAACTGGTGGTGGAGGCCTTTACCCGTTTTTGAGCTGCC
>CAZIXH010000052.1:0-8541 GCA_964543055.1 uncultured bacterium | reverse complement strand
CTCTTCAGGGGCCTTGTCGATCTGATCGTAGGCCTGCACCTCCACATTGGGGTTGGCCGCCGCCGCTACAAAGGTAATCGCAGCCGTCAGGGTGGTCTTCCCGTGGTCTACGTGTCCGATCGTCCCCACGTTTACGTGGGGTTTGGTGCGCTCAAATACTCCCTTAGCCATATTTGGTTATCTCCTTATTCTCAGTAGTTGGGTTTACAGGGTTGCCAGCCTTCGACCTCACTGACCCTTTATCAGCTTCTGAGCAATGTTCTGAGGAACCTGCTCGTAGTGATCGAAGAACATCGAGAACTGGGCACGGCCCTGGCTCATCGAGCGCATGTCATTGGCGTAGCCGAACATCTCGGCCAGGGGAACGTGGGCCCGCACGAGACGAGCATTGCCGCGCTCTTCCATACCCTGGATCTGCCCCCGGCGGCTGTTGAGGTCGCCAATGATCGAGCCCAGGAACTCTTCAGGGGTGATCACCTCGACCCGCATGATGGGCTCGAGGATGGCCGCACCACCCTTCTCGATGGCCTCTTTGATGGCCATGGAGCCCGCAATTTTGAAGGCCATTTCGGAAGAGTCCACCTCGTGGTAGCTGCCGTCGTAGAGGGTCACTTTCAAGTCCACGATGGGGAAGCCCGTAAGGGGGCCCGACTGCATGGATTCTTCAATCCCCTTCTGTACGGCCGGGATGTATTCACGGGGAACCACCCCACCCACAATGGCATTGACAAACTCGAAGCCCGAGCCACGGCCCAGGGGTTCGGCCTTGATCTTGACGTGACCGTACTGGCCGCGACCGCCGGACTGGCGCACAAACTTGCCTTCTACATCCACCGGGCGGGTGATGGTCTCGCGGTAGGCTACCTGGGGCTTGCCCACGTTGGCATCTACCTTGAACTCGCGCT
The DNA here is from genome assembly GCA_964543055.1 of uncultured bacterium. Classification (GTDB taxonomy): domain Bacteria; phylum Deinococcota; class Deinococci; order Deinococcales; family Thermaceae; genus Meiothermus. Next base: position 7,636 of record CAZIXH010000052.1, on the reverse strand, counting down.
TGAGGCGGTCCACGATAATCTCCAGGTGCAGCTCGCCCATCCCGGAGATGATGGTCTGACCGGTTTCGGGGTCGGTGGAAACCCGGAAGGTGGGATCTTCCTCGCCCAGGCGCGAAAGGGCCACGCCCAGCTTGTCCTGGTCGGCCTTGGTCGTGGGTTCAATGGCCAGGTCAATGACGGGCTCGGGAATCTCGATGGACTCGAGGATAATCGGCTCGTCGCCGTCCCCCACCAGCGAGTCGCCGGTAATGGTTTCCTTTAGACCCACTACCGCGCCCAGCTCGCCTGCCCGCAGCTCCTCCACTTCCTCGCGGTGGTTGGCGTGCATCTGGAGCAAGCGAGCCACCCGCTCCTTCTTGCCCTTGGTGGTGTTCTGCACGTATGAGCCCGACTTGAGGGTACCCGAGTAGACCCGGATAAAGGTCAGGCGGCCCACATAGGGGTCGGCCATGATTTTGAAGGCCAGCGCAGCCAGGGGGGCGTTCGGGTCGGCGGGGCGCTCAACCTCCTCACCGTTTTCCGTCTTGCCCTTGATGGGGGGAATGTCGAGAGGCGAGGGCAGAAAGTCTACCACGCCGTCGAGGAGAAGTTGTACGCCCTTGTTCTTCAGGGCCGAGCCCAGGAAGACCGGGAAAATCTCGATGGCGATGGTGCCCTTGCGGATGGCCCGGATAAGCTCCTCTTCGGTGGGCTTTTCGCCCTCGAGGAACTTCATCATGATGCCTTCATCGTAGTCGGCAGCTGCTTCAACCAGCTTCTCGAAGTATTCAGCAGCCTGAGCCTTCATGTCCTCGGGAATTTCGACCTCTTTGATATCGGTGCCGAGGTCGTTACCGTACAGGTAGGCTTTCTGGCGCAATACATCAATGATGCCCTTGAAAGTATCTTCCCGTCCAATGGGCAGTTGCATCAGCACCGGTTTGGCCCCCAGACGATCCTTCATGGTGTTAATCACCAGCCAGATGTCAGCTCCGGTTTTGTCCATCTTGTTGGCAAAGGCCACCCGGGGTACCCGGTATTTGTCGGCCTGACGCCACACCGTCTCGGACTGAGGCTCCACCCCTTGCGAAGCATCGAAGACCGCCACTGCCCCGTCTAGCACGCGCATGGAGCGCTCTACCTCGATGGTGAAGTCCACGTGGCCGGGGGTGTCGATGATGTTGATACGGTGTTCGACCCCGGTGCCGCTGTGTTTCCAGTTGGCGGTGGTGACGGCGGCCGTGATGGTAATCCCCCGCTCGCGCTCCTGCTCCATCCAGTCCATGGTGGCCGCACCCTCGTGCACCTCACCGATTTTGTGGATGCGTCCGGTGTAGTAGAGGATACGCTCGGTGGTAGTGGTCTTGCCGGCGTCAATGTGGGCCGCAATCCCGATATTGCGGAACAGCTTGAGGTCAAATCCAGTCTTGACGGACATACTCACCACCGGTAGTGGGCGTAGGCTCGGTTGGCTTCGGCCATACGCTCGACATCTTCCTTCTTCTTGACCGCTCCACCCTTACCCTCGGCAGCCTCCAGGAGTTCGGCAGCCAGGCGCTGGTGGGCTTCACGCTCACCCCGGCTGTTGAAGGCATTGACAATCCAGCGCAGGGCCAGGGTTTGCTGACGGCGAGGCGAGACCTCGACCGGAACCTGATAGTTGGCCCCACCTACCCGGCGGCTACGCACCTCAACACGGGGGCGCACGTTATCCAGGGCAGCCTTGAAGACCTTGAGGGGTTCCTGGCCGCTCTTTTCCTGGATAATTTCGCAGGCATCCTTGAAAATTCGGGCTGCCAGGTTCTTCTTGCCATCGCGCATCATGCGGTTGATGAGCGCAGTGACCACCACATCGCCATAAAGGTGGTCGGGCTCGAGTTGGCGCACTTCAGCTTGTCTTCTCCGCGACATAACTCACCTACTTCTTACCCTTTGCCGCCGCGCCCTTGGCATCGGCCTTGGGCCGCTTGGCCCCGTACTTGGAGCGGCTCTTCTTGCGATCCTTAACGCCCTGGGTGTCGTAGATACCCCGCACGATGTGGTAGCGCACCCCCGGCAGGTCTTTCACACGGCCCCCGCGAATGAGCACCACCGAGTGCTCCTGCAGGTTGTGGCCTTCTCCAGGGATGTAGGCGGTGACTTCGTACTGGCTCGAGAGGCGCACCTTGGCCACCTTGCGCAGCGCTGAGTTGGGCTTCTTGGGCGTAACGGTACGCACCACGGTGCACACCCCTTTGCGGAAGGGGCTTCCCTTCAGTGCAGGCACCTTGCTCTTCTTGACTACGGGAGCACGGCCTTTACGGAGGAGTTGGTTGATGGTTGGCAGTGTAATCACATCCTTTCGTTCGACTGGACTTCTCTCAAAACCGAAAACCCCACACGGAGTTCTGCGTACTTGCGCTGCGCTCGGTGCGGGGTTCCCGTCGAGAAGCGAATCAGGCCGTGGGCCCGAGGTTCGCCCCTGGATTCTCAAGAATCGCTGTGCGCGAGGGCTATCCCGTGAGCGCAACCGATGTGACCTCAGGGCCGGGGCTGGCCTGAGGCAACGCAACCCTAGAAGTATATACGGCTGTTACGAGTTAATCAAGGGGCTGGAATCGCAGTGTGGAACTGAACTCGAGGTAGATATTCACTTTGTTCACAATGAGGCCACGGCGCCTGGTGTGAACCGGGCAGGGCGCTTCGGGTTGATTCGGGGGGCTGCCTCGAGAGCCTGATGAAAACTTATCTGGCGCCTCTCAATTCCGCAGCAACCAGCGCACGTCCTCCACTACCCGCGCCGTCTCGGCAGCCTTGCCGCTCCCATATATCAGGCGTAGCTGGCCCTTGGGGTCGAGGGCGAACACCGTAGCGGTATGGTCTACGTTGTACTCGGTAGCCGATTTAATTTCAGACTTCTGATAAAAAACCCCGTATTTTTTGGCCACCTGGGCAATCTGGTCTGGGGTGCCGGTCAGGCCCAGGAAGGTGGGGGCAAAAAAGGTCACGTAGTCCCGCAGTTTTTCCAGGGTATCTCGCTCGGGGTCTACCGAGATGAGCAATACCTGTACACGCGCCTGCTCGGCAGGGGTCAGAGCTTTGTAGACCTTGGCAAGCTCGAGCATGGTGGTAGGGCAAACATCGGGGCAGTTCACAAAACCGAAGAAAATTAAGACCACCTTGCCCTGGAAATCCGTGAGGCTCTTGGTCGAACCATCGTGGGCGGTGAGGCTAAATTGGTTGGCTTCTACGGGACGGATGTTCAGAAGGCGGGTTCCGTAGGGCTGGTAAGTATCACGTGAAAGAACAAACGCAATCACCGCCAACAACAAAGGCAAACCGGCCAGCAAGGTAATCCATAAGGCACGACGTGGCATCTTCTACTCCGAACCTGGGTATAACACCCCAAAAACATGCACCAACGTAAACAACCCGCTTTAGGCAAATGTCCCTGGGTCAAAATCCAGGCTCCACCACTTTACAATTAGCTCAGGGTCTTTCAGCATGAGGTAGATTACGATGAAGACCGAATCAACTGCGTTTTCCGCTTCCGAGACTCGCTGGGCTGCGGCCCTGCTGATGGCACCCTTTTTTTTGCAACTGCTGGGTACAGGCAACACTTTTTTGGGGGGAGGGCTGTGCGGTGAGCTGTTTGGCAACGAGACCCCGCTGGGGCTTCAGGGGGCCGGTTTCTGGTATGCCGTGATGTTCATGATGTTGTTGGGTTTTCAACTGATGTATGGGGGGTTCTTGTTGCTGACCCGCCTGCTCGAGATGCCTGCCAGCATGGAGCGCGGAACCTACCGTTTTGGAGTCGGGCTGGTGGGGCTGATCACGCTCCTGTTCATCTTAACCCGCACCACCGGTCTCCCCTACCCCAGCCCCCAGGGCCTCGCTTTGGGCGATACCGCGCCGTTGGATCCGCTAAGCCTGATTCTGGTTGGATGCTCGTGGATAGCAGCCTTTCTGCTATGGCGTTTGCTGAAAAAGGCATAACTTGGCTTTTCAAAACCCGCTAGGCTATAAGGCATGGAACGTCTATTGGAGGTCATGCGACGCCTCCGCGCACCCGATGGCTGCCCCTGGGACAAAGCACAAACCCACCAGAGCCTTCGACCCTATCTGCTCGAGGAAGCCGCCGAAGCCGTGGATGCCATAGGTCGGGGCAATCCCCAAGAGATGGCTGAAGAACTAGGGGATGTACTCTTGCAGGTGGCCTTTCATTCGGTTATTGCCGAGCAGGAGGGCAGTTTTAGTTATCCCGAAGTGGAGCAGCACATTGTGGATAAGCTCATCCGCCGTCACCCACACGTGTTTGGCGATGTGAAGGCCGATACCCCCGAAGCCGTAACGGCCAACTGGAACGCCATCAAAGCCACCGAGGGTAAGCCAGCACAGCCCATCTGCGACCAGGTGCCGCGCAGCCTGGGAGCCCTGGCCAGGGCTACCGAAATCCAGAAAAAATTGGGCACGCCTTTCAACAGTAAGGCCGATCTGGTTGAAAGCATTCAGCAGGGCCAGATAGCCGAAGCCCTGTGGAAGCTGGTAGCCTGGTGCCGACAGGAGAAGCTTAACCCCGAGATCCTGCTGCGCGAGTACTGTGAGCAGATGTGCCTGCAGGCTGCAAAAAACCCTTGATGAGGTTGCAAGTCACAGCATTTTGCTGGGCCCAGCGCGAAAATACAGTTATGTGCGTACCTGAGCCTTGGCCCTGTCGGCCAATGCAAACGGTCACGAAACCTCCCCAAAAAGCAAAAACGTTTTGTCCCACAACCCCCACCGTCTATGAAGTCTGAGATTCTCAAAGCCGCAGTCTCCCGTCCGCCGCAGGAAATGCTGCGCCCCGAGGGGTTTGTGGATGCTGCCGTGCTGCTACCGGTATGGGAAGGGCAGCTCCTATTCACCGTGCGCAGCGCCCATCTACCGCACCATGCAGCCCAGATTAGCTTTCCCGGAGGTCGGTTTGACGATGGCGAAAGCGCCGAACAGGCCGCCTTGCGTGAGGCCTGGGAAGAAGTGGGTCTCGAGCCCGGTCAGGTGGAAATACTGGGACACCTCAACCCCACCCTCTCTCCCTTTGGCTACCGGGTGTTTCCCTTGCTGGGCCGGATTATCCAGGAACCCCGACTGGCCCCCAACCCCCAGGAAGTGGAGGAGTTGCTGTGGGTGCCAATCGAAGAATTGCTGACTGCCCCAGCCTATGCCGAAGAACGCACCCCACCTCCCAGTAACCGTTTCCCAAAGGGCTTAGGTGGTGAGTTCTCCGAACTGGATGGAAAGCTGCGGCGCAAGGTCTGGCATTACCCCTGGCGCGGCTACGATATCTGGGGCGTGACCGGCAATATTGTGCATGATTTTCTTGAACGTATCCGCTCTGTAAGGCTTTAGTGTAGCGTCGTAGAGATACCAGTACACTTCGACAGGTTCCATGAGCTCTGGCCCTAAAACCCCCTCCCTACGTGGTAGGGAGGGCCGGGGAGGGTATCAGGCAAGGCCCAGCAATCAACTGGCTGCATCAAGTCGCTGTTCGGCAACCCCACCTAACCTCCCCTACGCTGTAGGGGAGGAACGAAAGGGCGTTTGCTACGGCTTTTGCCAGAGCATACAGCATTGTACGTGCCGCAATAAGCAGCTTTGTAAGGGTATTTGTACGACTATGCACTAAGAGCCTCCCGCCTATGTTTTGGCTACTGGGACGATCTAATACCAACTCTGCGCGTGAGCGGCGCTAAACGCGCCCCTCACTTGCCGCGCCATGGGGCGCGTACGAGGGACTTGTATGTCGCTTTTGAGTCACTTCTGGGCAGATTTGGTATAAAGTCATTCGGGTATTGCGCCCGGAGCATGATTTTGGCACAGCCTGGAAGCATCTCGAGACGTTATACAGGCGCAACTTAACACAGCGCTGCTCATAGCACATCGCGCGTGGTGCCCCGGGTGCGGTAGTTGACCCAGTTCTTGCGAAGCCGCAGGGCTTTTTTGATTGCGCTGTAAAGCACTGAGAGGCTGACATCGTAAGCCGGAAAACGCACCCGTTTGCCGCCAAAGCCTTCCTTGAATGCGTCTATGCCTGCGGCATGACTGCCCTCACTCTGACGGGGCACACCCCACAGGTCGTAGATGCGATAGCCGTTCTCGATACCCCAGTTGATGGCACCCCAGTGCATGCCATTGGGTGCTTTGGCATTGGAGTTCTCGCGGCTGCTGCCACCATAAAGGTAGTCCACCTTGCCCGCGAAAGCCACAAACAGACCTGCGGCCAGCGCCTTACCCTCCAGGCGCGAGATGGAGATGAAGGCCTGGCCCAGGGGTTGATTCATCTCTTTGAGTACGGTTTGGTAATAGGCCTTGGCGTGCTGCAAAAGCCGGGCACGCCGGTTGGTTTCCTCGAAGAGCTGCCAGAACTCTTCAAAGGCTTCCATGCCTTCGATGGTGGTCACAACGCGCTTTTCGGCGAGCCGTGTATTCCGGCGGTGCATGTTTTCCATGTTGGCCAGGAGAGCGTCGCGTCCCAGGGTCAGGTCGAGCCAGATGGTGTATTCAGGCTGGATGGTCTCTTCTATGCGCATCTGGGGAAATTCTGGGGCGGGTTGCACGGCGGGCTGGCCGGTCTCGGGCTCGAGTTTCAGGTAAACCGCACCTCCGGCCCGCTGTTTGAGCACCTCTACTACCCTGGGCAAATCCCGAATGTCGCGCAGTGCGGGGCCCCGGGAAGCGTACAGCATGGAGACAGGCCCCACAAAACTGCGGCGGAAAAGTTGTGCAGCCGCAATCAGCTCGTCGCCGTCGTAGATTGCGACCCGCTCCGGCTGCCACCCAGAGAGCTTTTTGACCTCACCCCAGCCCCAGGACTGCAAGGCACTGCTAATAGGCAGGGACGAAACCGTTTGATTCCAAATAGCCACCTCGGTAATGGGCTCTAATCTCAACACGCTGTACCATTATGCCGCATCCCGGTTGGGCTATCCGCGTGGGTGCTGGGCTATCTGGTAAAACCAGGAAAACTTATACTGGGCTGCGTGATGCGAATTGCCTTTCAGGGAACCGAGGGAGCCTACAGCGAAGAAGCCTCGCTCAAAGCCTTTCCGGGTGCACAAACCATTGGGCTTCCCACCTTTCATCAGGTGTTTTCTGCGGTGACCAACCACGAGGTGGATATGGGCGTGGTTCCGGTCGAAAACACCACCGCCGGAATTATCAATCAAACCTACGACCTGCTCCTGGAAACCGACCTGCACGTGGTGGGTGAGATTGTGCTGAAGGTCGAGCACTGCTTGCTGGCCCCGCCCGGAACCCGTTTGGAGGATATCCGCAAGGTCAAGAGCCATCCGCAGGGCCTGGCCCAATGCGATGGCTTTATTGCCCGCTACAAACTCGAGGCCGAGCCTGTCTACGACACCGCCGGCGCCGCCCGCGAACTAGCCGAACACCCTCAGCCTGGCCTGGCCGCCATTGCCAGCCGCCGCGCCGCCGAGCGCTATGGCCTCTCCATTGTGGCCGAGGCTATTCAGGACTTCAGTGGCAACTATACCCGCTTCTTTGTGCTCTCGCGGGAGGATCTGCCCCGCCGGGAAGGCCCCTACAAAACCTCGGTGGTTTTTACCACCCGCCACCGGCCCGGCGAGTTACTCGCGGCCTTACAAGCCTTCGCCGACCAGGGCATTAACCTGACCAAGCT
>CAZIXH010000051.1:0-3229 GCA_964543055.1 uncultured bacterium | reverse complement strand
CCCCCAACCCCACCCCGCGCATCCTGCAACAAGGCGGCCAGTCCGCCTACACCGCCCAGAACCCGGCGGCCTACCTCGCCAGCAACACCACTCAGCTCGTGACCCTCTGGCGGCTGGCTACGGGCAACCAGATTCCCCAGCCGGCCACGCCGGCAGTGGACTTCAACCTGAGCCGGGTGGTGGCCTTCTTCTGGGGCCAAAAACCCACCGGCGGCTACAGCGTGCAGTATGTAAGCAGCCAGCTTTCGGACAATACCCTGCGGGTCACTTTGCGCCTGAACAGCCCGGCGCCGGGGGCCATTCTGACCCAGGCCCTCACCAGTCCTTTTGTGATGCTGGAAGTGCCCGGGCGCTTTGCGCGGGTGGAGTTTGTGGACCCAAGCGGGCGGGTGCTGGCGAGCGCATCAAACTGAACCCCTCCCTCTGAAAACACAAGGGTTGTACCAGCGTTACCTGAGTAGTTGCAGCGCTCTTCACAGACGTGGCCGTCCACGAAAACGAGAGTGTATCTGGGCCCAGAAGCATGTTACGCACTCAAAGGTGGGCCGGATCCGGCCCACGGGCGCGTAGGCTTTGAGTTTCCTGGCAGCCATAGTTCTGTCCTGGACAAAGTTTTTTTGAAGTTGCATGGCTCAAACGATATGAAGAGCGCTCCATAAGCGGAAAACCCTCGAGCGACTCCGAATCCTTACGAAGCGTCTCCCCCACCCTTCGAATCCCTGCGGCCCCGAAAGACCATCCGGAAGGGAATTTCGCGCAGGCCCAGGTCTTCGCCGATGCGGTTGCGCAAGAAGCCCTCAAAGGCCCTTGTCACGAACTCGGGGTGGTTGCAAAAAAAGACAAAGGTCGGGGGGGCTACCTCGGGCTGGGTCAGGAAAAAGAGCTTGAGGGGCTTGCCCTTGAAGTTGGGGAGCATGGTCTGGGTGCTCCAGACCGAGAGCCAGCGGTTGAGCTCGGCGGTCTCGAAGCGCACTCGAGCCAGCTCGTAGAGCCGGGCCGCTTCCGAGAGCAGCTTGTGCAGGTTCTGCTTGGTGACGGACGAAACGTAGAGAATGGGCAGGTGCTGGATGTGCGACAGTTTGAGGGCCAGGTCGGCCCGCACCCGCTTGGCTTCTTCTTTGCTTTCGATCAAGTCCCACTTGGTAATGGTCACGATCACCGGTTTGCCGGCGTCCAGGGCCTCGTTGGCCAGCTTGAGCTCGTGGTCGCCGAGTTCCTTGGGGTCTACAACCAGCAAAACCACGTCGGCATCCAGAATGGCCTGATGGGCGCGTCCGATGGCCTGTTCTTCGACCCCGGTCTCGGGGCGCTTGCGGATGCCGGCGGTGTCTACCAGCAAAAATCGGCTGCCCCCGTAGTCGAACTCCACGTCAATGGTGTCGCGGGTGGTGCCGGGGATTTCCGAGACAATCACCCGCTCCTCGCCCAGAATGGCATTGAGCAGGCTGGACTTGCCCGCATTGGGGCGGCCCACAATGGCCAGGCGGATGGGCACCACCTCGGGCTCGCTCTCGCCCTGGCGTACCGGCAGCATGGCCCAGATACGCTCCAGTAGCTCGTCAAAACCCCGGCTGTGGGCCGCACTGGTAGGAACTGCTTCGCCAAAGCCCAGGGCGTAAAAGTCGCCCAGGTAGGCCTGATGCTTGGGGTCGTCTATTTTGGTGGCTACCAGCAGCACCGGTTTGCCCTGGCGGCGCAAAAAGTCGGCAACCTCGAGGTCTGCCGTCACGATATCGCTGCGTCCATCCACCGCAAACAGCACCAGATCAGCGTCCTGAATGGCCCGCTCCACCTTTTGCTTGATTTTCTTTTCCCACACATCCCCCGACCACAAGCCCCCGGTATCCACCAGCTTGAAGCGGCCCTGCTCGCTCTCCACCACGCCCTCTTTGAGGTCGCGGGTAACCCCTGGCACATCAGCCACCACTGCAAACTGGCTCCCGGCCTTGGCATACTTCTCGGGTGCGGCCCGCAACCCCAATAGTTTGTTGAACAAGCTCGACTTGCCCACATTGGGGCGACCCACAATCACCACTCGGTACATAGTTCCACTCGCATTCGCTTCAAGGACGGCCTCGGTCAGCACTGGCCCTTATCCTTTGCCACCTTCCCTCTCCCCACCGCAGGAGAGGGTGGCAACACCGTCTTGTTCTCGATTCAGGCTCTGCCACGCAAAACAGGGGAAGTGTCGCCAGGTAAGGGGGCTTCAGGAGCAGGGTAGGGGCTGGCTGGGCAGCGTTACCTGAATCCACAAACAGCATCCTTGATGTTACCATGCGCTCGAGGTATGAAACCCAAGGTCTGTCTGGTGGTGGGTATGGGGCGGGGCATCGGGCTGAGCGTGGCCCGGCGCTTTGGTCGGGAGGGGTATCGCCTGAGCCTGATTGCCCGCAGTGAAGCCCGTTTGGAAGACTATGCCAGCGCCCTCGAGCTCGATGGCTGCACGGTCAAAACCTTTCCCACCGACATCACCCGCACCCCCCAACTGATTTCAGCGGTGAGAGAAACCGAAAAGCAGCTCGGCCCCATCGAGGTCCTGATTTACAACGCCTATGCCTCGGCGGGCAGCCGGGCTTCGGAGCTCAGCGTGGAGGCCCTCGAGGACACCCTCAAGGTCAACCTGTACGGAGCGCTGGTGTCGGCCCAACTGGTGATCCCGGGCATGCTCTCGCGCCGCCAGGGCACCCTCCTCTTTACCGGGGGCGGCCTGGCCCTGAACCCTTCGCCCGACCTGGCCGCGCTCTCCATTGGCAAAGCCTCGCTACGCGCACTGGTGGGCGCACTCAGCAAGGAGCTCTACCACGAAGGCATCCATGTGGCTACCGTGACCATTGCGGGCCAGGTGAGGCGCAACACCTCCTTCGACCCCGACCTGATAGCCGAAAAGTTCTGGGAGCTGCACACCCAGCCGCCCGGCAGGTGGAAGACCGAGGTGGTCTACCAGGGATGAATAGCTTTTGGTAGCCAAGCCAACCTGATAACATCCCCGGCAAAAGTCACAGGTCTCGGGTTGCTGCGCTTTTGGGTTTCGGTTCCAGGATTTGCGGAATCTGCCAGGTGGCCACACCCCAAAGATTCAGTTGCCGACTAAGCCAAATGCAGTCCATCTGACCGAACAGCCTATACTCTTCGGTGTGAACGACTCTGTCTCCAATACCCTCTCCCGCCTGGTGGAATCGGCACCGTTCAATCGCTTCGTGACCGCCATCATCCTGTTCGCGGCGGTGCT
>CAZIXH010000050.1:0-4470 GCA_964543055.1 uncultured bacterium | reverse complement strand
GCCCAGCCCCTGGCGGTCACGCTGAACGGCGGGGTGGCCCTCTGCGTGGAGATTGACCCGGAGCGCATCCAGCGCCGCCTGGAGACCCGCTACCTGGACCTGCGGGCCGACTCCCTGGACGAAGCCCTCCGGCTGGCCGAGGAAGCCAGGCGCAAAGGCCAGGCCCTCTCCATTGGCCTCCTGGGCAACACGGCGGAGGTGCTGCCGGAGATGGTGCGCCGGGGCTTCACGCCGGAGCTGGTGACCGACCAGACCAGCGCCCACGACCCCCTGTACGGCTACATCCCCATCCTGAAAGCCGACGAAGACCCGGCCCTCCTGCGGCAGCGCGACCCCCAGGGCTACAAGGAACGGGTCCTGCACGACATGGCCACCCACTGCCGCGCCATTGTGGAGATGCAGAGCAATGGCGCGGTGGCCTTCGACTACGGCAACAACCTGCGGGCTTTTGCCAAACTGGGGGGCTTCGCGGAAGCCTTCAGCTACCCCGGCTTTGTGCCGGCCTTCATCCGCGACCAGTTTTGCGAAGGGCGGGGGCCTTTTCGCTGGGTGGCCCTTTCCGGTAAGCCCGAAGATATCTACAAGACCGACCAAGCTATCCAGAAGCTCTTTCCCGAGGACCAGGGGCTCCACCGCTGGCTCAGCGAAGGGGTGAAGAAGTTCAAGTTCCAGGGCCTGCCCGCCCGCATCTGCTGGCTGGGCTACCGGGAGCGCGACCAGGCCGGCCTGCTGTTCAACGAGATGGTGCGGAAAGGCGAGTTAGAGGCCCCCATTGTGATTGGCCGCGACCACCTGGACGCAGGCTCGGTGGCCTCGCCCTACCGCGAGACCGAGGCCATGAAGGACACCTCCGACGCGGTGGCCGACTGGCCCATCCTGAACTTTGCCCTGAACGCGGTCTCGGGGGCGGCCTGGGTCAGCTTCCACCACGGCGGTGGGGTGGGCATGGGCTACAGCCTGCACGCCGGGCAGGTCACGGTGGCCGACGGCAGCGAGGAAGCCGCGTACCGCCTCGAGCGCGTCCTGACCAACGACCCCGGTACTGGGGTGATGCGCCACGCCCATGCAGGCTACGAAGAAGCCCAAAAGGTGGCCCAGGAGCGGGGTCTGGATCTGGCTGGGTGGGAGAAATAGCGTGGCCAAAAGACTCGAGCAAAAACTCGCCCAGATCAGCGCCCTGCGAAAAGGCGAGCCAGACGCCGCTGCCATCAAGACACTGGCGTCTATTTTGGCCAAAGACGAAGGTGCCGCAGTCGCTCGGGTGGCCGATTTGGTCGTGGAGTGGGCCTTGTTCGAACAGCAACCCCTGCTAGTAAAAGCATTTGAGCGGCTGCTGGAAGGCGGTAGCGATATTGACCCGCAGTGTTGGGGCAAAATAGCCCTTGTGAAGGCTTTACAAGCCCTAGGCTGGCATGACCCCGAGGTATTCCGGTTGGGATGTCGTTGTGTGCAGATGGAGCCTGTATGGGGCGGCCAGGAAGATAGCGCACCGGCTCTGCGGGCTCAGTCGGCGCTGGCCTTGTCTGGCTGCCCTGGTATCTCCTACGACCTGGCCATAAACGAGCTGGTTAGACTGCTGGCTGACCCCGCTTGGAACGTGCGGGTCGGAGCCGCCCTGGCCATTGCAAACCTCGGTTACCCGCAAGGCGCACCCTTACTTAGATTACGAGCCTTGCTGGGTGATTCCGAACCAAGGGTGATAGGGGCATGTCTGGAGGGGTTATTGCATTTATCTCAAATAGAGGCCGTGCCTTTTATCCAGGAGTTCTTGAACCATCCTGATGCAGCTATTCGCCTCGAGGCCCACTGCGTTCTGGCCACCTCTAGCCTGCCCGAAGCGGTGGGGTTAGCTAAATCAGAATTGGAAACCCTAACCAACCCCCGCGCACGAAAAGCGGTCATGGCAGCGCTGGCTAGCTCACCCTCACCTTCGGCTCTGGATTTCCTGCTGGGGCTGCTTTCGAGAGGTGGTCGTTCAAAGGCCCTTGCGGCCCTGGAAGTCTTGCATCCACGCCTTCAACAACGTGAATTTTACGAGCGTACCCTGGCAGTCATCGCCCAGAACCCCGACCCTAACCTGCGAACCGAATTGGAGTCCCATCTATGAGGCAGGTCTTTTCCGGCATCAGCGAGCTGTACACGCCCCAGCGCAGGCTCGAGCGTGCTGCTTTCGCCGTCCAGGATGGGCGTTTTGTCTGGGTGGGGGCCGGGGCCGAACTGCCGGAGGCCTACCGCCTCTGGCCCCGCACCGACCTGGGCGGGCGCGGTGTGGTTCCCGGCCTGGTGGACGCCCACACCCATCTGGTCTATGGCGGCGACCGGCTGGGCGAGTACCAGCAACGTGCCAGGGGCGAAAGCTACGAGGCCATTCTGGCTGCAGGGGGCGGGATTTATTCAACGGTGCGGGCCACCGATGCCGCTTCGGAAGATGACTTGTACGAGTGGGCGAAAGCCCGAGCCCAGATCTTCCTGGCCCAAGGGGTAACCGCCATAGAAATCAAGAGCGGCTACGGCCTCCTTCCCGAGGCCGAACTCAAGATGCTGCGGGTCATCCGGCGGCTCGAGGAACACCTACCGCAGCATGTGTTCGCCACGCTCCTGGCACACGTGATCCCCAAAGGCTGGGAGCGGGAAAAGTACGTGGAGATGTTTTGTCAGGAACTCATCCCCGAAGTAGCTAGAACCGGGCTGGCCGAGGCGGTGGACGTGTTCTGCGATGAGGGCGCATTCACCCTGGACGAAACCCGGCGAATCCTGGAGGCGGCCCTTTCGCATAACCTTCGGATCAAACTCCACGCCGAGCAGATTGCCCACACCGGGGCCACCCAGCTGGCGGCGGCGCTGGGGGCACTCTCGGCGGATCACCTCGAGCAAACCACCCCCGCCGACTGGGAAGCCCTGGCCCGTAGCGGTACGGTGGGCACGGTGCTCCCCGGCGCGGCGGTCATCCTGCGCAAGCCCTTCCCCAATGCCCGGGCCATGTGGGATGCGGGCGTCAGGGTGGCCATTGCCTCCGACCACAACCCCGGCAGCAGTCCGCTGTTTAGCCCCTGGCTGGCGATGCAGCTCACCATCAGCCTGGGCCGCCTCAGCGCCGAGGAAGCCCTGATCGCCCACACCGAAAACGCCGCGCTGGCCTTAGGAAGGAAGGATTTGGGCAAGATTGAGCCCGGAGCCTGGACCGACTTTGTGGTGGTGGACTCACCCCAGGCCCTCATGCCGCTGTACCACTGGGGCCATACCCCGATTCACGCGGTCTACGTGGGCGGCAAACAGGTTTTTCCTACCGGCTGAGGGCCCTGGTTCCTCTGGTACACTCACTTTGGCCGTGAGCGCAGTACAGGTTCGAGATACTTTTGTAGAGGTTCCAGGTGGCCAGGTCTTTGTGCGGCAGTGGACTACGGGCCAGCCCCACAAGGCCCCCCTGGTGCTGCTGCACGACTCCCTGGGGTCGGTGGAGCTCTGGCGCGGGTTTCCGGCGGCCCTGGCCCAGGCCACCGGACGCACGGTGTGGGCCTACGACCGCCTGGGTTTTGGACAGTCTTCGCCCCGAACCGAACCGCCTTCGCTGGGTTTTATCCTCGAGGAGGCCCAGGTCTACTTCCCCGCCCTTACCGCCAGGCTCGAGCTAGACCCGTACATCCTCTTTGGGCACAGCGTAGGGGGCGCCATGGCCCTGTGCATCGCCGCCCATCAGCCCGCTCGCTGCCGTGCCGTGATTGCCGAGTCGGCCCAGGCCTTTGTGGAAGAGCGCACCCTCGAGGGCATCCGGGCCGCCCAGCAGGGCTTCCAAGACCCCGCCCAGTTCGCCCGCCTCACCCGCTGGCACGGCGAAAAAGCCCGTTGGGTGCTGGAAGCCTGGACAGGCGTTTGGCTCTCGCCCGCGTTCCGGGGCTGGACGCTAGACCCTTGTTTGAAGGCGGTGCACTGCCCCGTGCTGGCCCTGCACGGCGACCGCGACGAGTATGGCTCCGTGGCCTTCCCGGAGCGCATCGTACAGGGGGTGCAGGGCCCCGCCCGCATGGAAGTGCTGCATGATTGCGGCCATGTGCCCCACCGGGAGAAGGAGTCCCTGGTGCTGGGGCTGGTGGAGGATTTCCTGGGAAACATATAGCACACCTCACCGGCGTTGCCGCTCATCCAGGCAGCAAGGTTTCTGTGAACGAAAAAGGATTCGTAGTCGTCGATGGCTCAATCTTTGTGATGCACGCCGACTCAATCAGCTCAAGTGTTTTCTGGTCAAAAGCGCTTCCGACACCTGTTTTATCTGCACGTGGGAGACCTTCAACTTAGGAAGAACTCGAGCATTACTATGTTGGCGCCGGTGACTAATACCAAATCTATGTAGATAATAATACATGCCGAGCAAAGCCATACCCCTACACCCCCACCTGAGCCTGGAGGAACTCGAACAGCGCTACCGTCGCTGCAAGGATGCCAAGGAGAAGACCCGCTGGCAGGTGATCTGGT
>CAZIXH010000049.1:0-5751 GCA_964543055.1 uncultured bacterium | reverse complement strand
TTTTGGGGTGCGGGAGGGTGTTAAGTTTCCTTGGTGCGATACGGTGATGCCTAACAAAAACCGATTTTTTCTGGCGCTGGGCTGTGGTCTGTCCGCCCTGGGCCCGTGGGCCCTGGGTGGGGTTACGCTGCGACACACCTTCACCGCAGGAAGTCCCATCCGCGCTGCCGAGGTCAATGCCAACTTTAGCGCCCTGAACAACGCCCTGCCCGGCGTAGCCCAGACCGCGGCATCGGATACCACCGAAATTCCCGACTTCCCCAACTCCTTGAGTCGCAGCGTGACCATCAACGTGCCGGGGCCCGGATATGTAAGGGTCAGCGCCAGCCTCCAACTCAATATCGTGTACACCGGAGGCAACGCCCTCTTCACGGTGGCTTTGGCCAACGAACCCGATGTCATCCGCCCAGACCAGGACAAGCGCATCTCGCTACCCGGAGGTTTGCCCAACTGGACTTATATCCAGATTGTCAGCAGCGAGCGGGTATTCCCGGTGGACAGTGCGGGCCCCAAGACCTTCTATTTGCTGGTGGAGGAAAATAGCGCCACGCAGGGTCAGGTTGCCAGAAGTACCCTCACCGCCACCTTCGTAACCGGCATGGGGACCGTGCAAAACCCGTAAACAAATGTCAATAGTCAATGGCTCGTAGTCAATCACCGATGGCTTTCTGCCTATATTCACGGGTTAAGGCTATTGACGACCAACCGTAAACCATTGACTATAGGCCATATACACTAAAAGGAGCAGCTATGAATAGCAGAATTTTGGCTTGGGTGGTGGTGGGTGCGCTGGGCCTGGTGCTGGCCCAGGCGGTGCAGCGGCAGCTCAATCTGGTGGTAAACGGCAAATCCAGCACGGCCAAGGCCATCGTGGTGAATGGCCAGAGCTACGTGCCGGTGAGCGCCCTGCAGGGGCTGGGCATCAGGGCCCAGGTGAGCGGCACTACCCTCACCCTCACGGGCCAACCCGCCGGCGGGGCCGACCAGCGGGCCAGCCTCGAGGGCTGCCTGAACGAGTGGCTTTTTAACGGCATCTGGCGGGCGCGGGCCACCAAGGTCGAGCAGGCCGATTTGAACGGCCTCAAGGTGTGGGCGGTCACCCTGGAAGTCCGCAACGCCACCACCAAAACGCTGGAAGCCTGGAACGCCGGCTTCAAAGACCTCACGAGCCTCACTCTGGCCTTCGCCGACGGCGCTACCGTGAGCATCGACTCGGGCGCACTTGGACGCGATTACAACGACAAAATCTACAACGCAATCGTTCCCCAGGGCGCTGCCGTCACGGCCCAGCTCAACTTCCCGCAAAACCGCACCGATGCCCCCACCAAGCTCCTGATCGAGATGGATACCACCCGCATTGGCCCCAAATACAGCCTGGCCTTTGCCACCCCCAACCCCAGCTTCCGTTTCAAGCTCGATTGCGCCAGGTAGGGCGCTCTTCACAAAATTCGAGCCATACGGAACCACCAACTCCAGGCACATGACCAACCTTCAACAACGCAAAAAATGGGCGTAGGCGACAGGAGGTAGGTTGTGGTTTTCAAACGCCGGTCCCCTGACCCCTAACCCCGGTTCCCTACTTCATCCCCATAACAGGCGAGGTGTTCAGACAAAGATGGCATCACTGGTTGGCTTTCGGCGCGGCTGTAACGTTCGGCAATGAGCTCTGTACCTCTCCCCTGGCCCCTAGCAACAAGGGCAACAACTGGCCTGCGGTGGCAATGGCAATGGCCTCTGGGGCCTTGCTCCTGGTAAGGGGCAGGCCAACAGGGCAGGTGACGCGGGCCAGGTCGGCCTGAGACAAACCCTGCTGCAAGAGCTTGTGCTGAAAGTTGCGCCACTTGACCGCCGAGCCAATCAGGCCGATAAAGCCCAGATCGCCCCGGCGCAGGGCGGCCTCGAGCACGAACAGATCCTCGGCGTGGTCGTGGGTCATGATGATCAAATGCGAGCCCGCAGGCAGGTCGTTCACGATGCTGTCCAGGATGGGGGCCTGAAACACCCGCAGGCGGGCCTGGTTCGGGTAGAGGGGGTTCAGGCGCTCCTCGGCAACCATCTCGGCCCTCGAGTCCACCAGCCAGAGTTCAACGGGCAAGATAGAGAGCACTTTCGCCAGGGCTAGCCCAACATGCCCCACCCCAAAGATGGCAACCGCAGGACGGGCTGGGATTACCACCTCCAGCAAGACCTGCACCTCGCCCCCGCAGCACTGCACCCCGTGTTCGGCAGGCGCGTTCTCGGTGAGGCGCAGGGTGTGGACTTGCGGGGTTGGGCCCCCGCCCCCTAGCAGCTTTCGCGCCAGGGCAATGGCGGTGGCCTCGAGGTTCCCCCCGCCAATGCTTCCGTGGGCGGCCTCTGCCGTCACCAGCATTTTGGCCCCGGCCTCGCGGGGCGCGTGGCCTCGCACCGAGAGCAGCGTGACCAGCACCAGCGGCACTTTTTGCTCGGTCAGGCGGGCGAGATGCTCAAACCACTGCATGCCAAATCCCCTAAAGCTGTAAGGCAAACCAGAGGAAAAATCCGGCCATCACGAGCAAGAAAAGGCCCATCAAGAGGCGCTCGAGGTTCCGCACCCAGAGGGGCGAGCGGGGCTCTTTTATGCCCAGGCGCCGGTTGAGCCAGGGGATGCCCTGCCGCCAGTAGCCCCCCTGGAACAAAAACGATAGCCCCAAAAGGGCTGCGCCCAGGGCCATTAGCAGGATGAGGGTTTTCATGGTCTTACCAGAGGGTTTGAATGGGAAACTGGGCCAACGCCCGGTCGTTGGTCAACAGGGGTAAGTCTTCGAGATGGGCCTGGGCGGCCAGCAAACGGTCAAAGGGGTCCCGATGGGCCGTCTCCCAGAGGCCCGCTTTCATGGCATGGGCGCGGCTCACCCCGAGTTCTACGGCCTGCAGACCATTTACTGCCTTCTCGTAACCTTGCACCACCGACTGAGCGTGGGAAAGGCGGCCAAGCCGGTACTTGGTGGCGATTTCCAGAGCGCTCACACTGCTAAGCACGATTTCGGTTTCGGGGTCTTGCAGAAGTTTGCGGGCCTTTCGAGAGAGTTTCTCGGGCTCGAGTACCGCCCACAAGAACGCATGGGTGTCCAGCAAAACCCTCATTCCCAGGCCCTCAGTTCTTCCTCCGGCAATGCTTCGAAGAAGCGCTCGTCCACCGTCCCCTTCATGAACCCGAGCCGACGCTTTTTGGGCTTCTCTAACGGCATGAGCCGGGCGTAGGGTTGGCCATTTTTGGCCAGGATAATCTCCTCACCCGCACGCACCCGCTCGAGCAGGCTCGAGAGGTGGGTCTTGGCTTCGTGCACGTTGACTACCTTGGCCATTAGCTTAGTTTAGTCCAGTAAACCAAGTGGTTCAATCCCCCGAAACCAGGGTCTGCTCCCGTACCTTCTCGATGGCCCAGTAGACTGCCTCGGGCGTGGCGGGCGAGGCCAGTTCCACAATGCCCCCCCTTCCAAAAGCCGCCACCGCATCGCGCAGGGCCTCGCGCACCGAGAGGGCCAGCATTAAAGGGGGCTCCCCTACCGCCTTGGAGCCATACACCACCCCCGGCTCGGTAGCCCTGGGCAGAAGCCGCACGTTGAACACCTCGGGCAACTCGGAGAAGCTGGGCAACTTGTAGGTGCTGGCCGAGCGGGTGGCCACCTGGCCCCTGGCGTCCCAGCGCAGGTCTTCCAGGGTGAGCCAGCCCATACCCTGGATAAAGCCCCCCTCCACCTGGCCCAGATCCACCAGCGGGGAGAGCGAGTCGCCCACGTCGTGCAGAATGTCCACCCGTCTAAGTCGGTACTGCCCGGTAAAGCCGTCCACCTCCACCTCGCTCACCGCCGCCCCAAAGGCGAAGTAGTGAAAAGGCTTGCCCCACATGCGGGTTTTGTCCCAGTGGAGCCCCGGCGTGCGGTAGAAACCATCGGCGAATAGCTGCACTCGCTGGGCGTAGGCGGCCCGCACCACCTCAACAAAGCCGAGGCGCTCCTCGGGCTTCCAGATGCTCCAGACCTGGCCGTCCTCGAACACCACATCGGCAGGGTGAACGCCCAACTTCTGGGCCGCCACCCCGGCCAGCCGGGCTTTGATTTTCTCACAGGCATCCCGCACGGCCCCGCCGTTCAGGTCGGCCCCGGTGGAGGCCGCCGTAGCCGAGGTGTTGGGCACCTTGTCGGTGCGGGTGGGCATCAGGCGGATGGACTCCAGCGGCACCCCCAGGGTCTGGGCGGCAATCTGCTGAATCTTGGTGAAAAGCCCCTGGCCCATCTCGGTACCGCCGTGGTTGACCTGCACGGAGCCATCCTGGTAGACCAGCACGAGTGCTCCGGCCTGATTGAAGGCGGTCAGGTTGAAGGAGATGCCAAACTTGACCGGGGTGATGGCCAGCCCCCGCTTGCGGTGGGGGTTCTGGTCGTTGTAGCGGGCGACCTCGAGGCGCCGTCGCTCAAAGTCGGCGCTGGCTTTGAGCTCGTCCCAGATGAGCCGGATGCGCTCCACGTCCTTCACCACCTGGCCGTAGTGAGTTTCGGCTCGTGGCTCGTGGCCGGTGGCCTGTTGTTGGTTTTTTTCCACAGGCCACATGCCACCTCCCACGGGCCTGGCTTCATAAAAGTTCCGCTCCCGCACGACCTCCGGCGGCAGGCCCAGGCTGCGGGCGACCCGGTCTATTACCTCTTCGATAAAGACCATGCCCTGCGGCCCGCCGAAGCCCCGGAAGGCCGTCTGGGAGGTCTTGTGGGTCTTGCAGACCCGGCCCTTCACATCCATGTGGGGGATGTAATAGGCGTTGTCGGCGTGGCAGACCGCCCGGGCCAGCACCGGCTCGCTCAGGTCTTGGGACCAGCCGCCGTCGGAATAGAGTTCCATCTGGAGGGCGTGCAATAGGCCGTCTTCAGAGAAGCCCACCTTCCAGCAGGCATAAAAGGGGTGGCGCTTACCGGTGAGGGTGATGTCCTGAAGCCGGTTGAGCCGCACCCGCACCGGGCGGCGGGTCAGGAAGGCCCCCAGGGCAGCCACCGCCGCGTAAGGATTGGCCTGGACTTCCTTGCCGCCAAAGCCCCCGCCCATGCGCACGCACTGCACCGTGACCTGATTGCGCGGCAGGCCCAGCACCTGCGCCACGATCTCCTGGGTCTCGGAGGGGTGCTGGGTGGAGGCATGCACCAGCAGGTGGTCGGTCTCGTCGAGTACGGCCAAAGAGGCGTGGGTCTCGAGGTAGAAGTGTTCCTGCCCGCCGAGCTCGAGCTCGCCCTCCAGCACCCGCGCCGATTCCCGCAGTCCGCGTTCTACATCGCCACGCTTTGCATGCAACGTAGCGCCCTGAAAACTCCCCTGGGCAATGGCCTCCCGGAGACTCAGAATGGCGGGCAGCGGCTCGTAGTCCACCATCACCTGAGCAGCCCCCAGCCGGGCGGCCTCCTCGGTTTCGGCCAGCACCCAACAAACCGCCTGACCGTAGTACATCACCTCGGCGGGAAACAGGGGCTCGTCCTGCTTGAGGCCCGAGTCGTTGAGGCCCGGCACATCCGAGGCGGTAAGCACCCGCACCACCCCCGGCACCGCATACGCGGGTGCGGTGTCCAGCCGCACGATGCGGGCGTGGGCATGGGGGGCCTGCACCGGCCAGGCGTGTAGGGCGTTGGGGTAGCGCGGCAGCAGGTCGTCGGTGTAGAGCGCCCGCCCCGTCACGTGCTCGCGGGCCGACTCGTGGGGAATGGCCCTGCCCACCACCTTCATACGGGCACCTCCTGGGTCTCGGTG
>CAZIXH010000048.1:0-3430 GCA_964543055.1 uncultured bacterium | reverse complement strand
TCATTCTGTGCTGTATTTTTGTTTAATGACACGGCGCTCACCTAGTCTTACACAGAGTAGATCGTCGGAAGCGTCAGATTTGTATAAGGGACTGGATATGGTGAAGTGACCAACCGGAGGTTTTGCAAAGGTTGTACAGGTTTGTTAGCGAAATTGTTGTGTCCGCAACGAGTAAAAACCCAGGAGCGCTTTGGTTTGCGGTTTCTGAGCAGTGGGGTGATATAAGACCGTCGAATCGCAAGGCTTTCGTAAAGATGACGTCCGCCGCAACGAGGGCAGGCATCGGGGAAAATTTCCAGGTACTCCTCCAGGGATTGGGGACTGCCTTGAGTCAGAATGCGCTGCGTGCGATCGCGTTGTTGCCGCCAACGCTGTCTTGATTGAGCCAATGGGTCAGGTTCCGAGTAGTCCCACTCAAATTTGATGGCATTTACCACACAAATCAGCAGCAACAGCCCAACCAAACTGATAAACCAGATCATGAAACTCCTCTCCTTGACTGGGTAGACCTATCCATTCCCTGGGCTGATGGTAGTTTTGCCAAAGGTCATGAAAACGAGAGTGGTGCCGGCCGGACCACAATAGGCACCCTCGGCATGGCAGAGGCAACAGGCAAGGGCAGTGAGTTCCCATGCCTCCGGTTCTGAACAGTGCAGTTTGCGCGTGGTCAACCGGTCTATGCCCTGGGCTGCACCGTAGTCTCGTAGAGAGCGGGCATGGTTCTGGAGAGCGGGTACTACAGAGGGATGATCCCACCCCCAGAGCCAGGTGCCATCCAGGGTGTTGTAGGTGCCGATGATTTGCACTGGAGCGGTGATGATCTGGCCTCTGGGGTTAGTGAACCGGATGCTGCCTTGCTCCTGGTCTACCTCCCAGTTGCATTGTCCCAGCAGCCAGAGTTGTTCCTGTGCCTGGGTTTTGAAATGTAGCTCTTCCATGCTGCGGCTCAGCAGGATGGGGTAGGCGGGTGGTTGCGGGTTCATGAGTGGTCTTCCCTGCATTCGATCCGTCTCAGCAGTTCAGTTTGTTTATCGCGTATCCAGGAAGCCGCTTTAGGCGGTTCGGTGCGCGAGTAAACGTCGAGGAGTCTGTCGTAGCTGTTCAAGGCTGCCTCATATCGCCCTAAGTGCTCTAAAAGCAGGGCCTGGTTGTGCCAGCAGCTCTCATTATCGGGGTCAATCGCCAACGCCCGTTCATAGCTGATGACAGCGTCTTCCAATCGTTGCAGCTTGGTTAACAGCAATGCCCGGTTATACCAGCAACCCACATCACCAGGATCAATGGCTAAAGAACGATCGTAACTTTCTAGCGCTGCTTCTGCTGCCTCGGATTGAGTGCTGAGCAACATCGCTCGTTTGTACCAGAGTTGGGCATTGTCTGGATAGTTTCCTAAAGCCCGGTCATAGTTTTCCAATAGCCGCGCAAAGACTTCATGCTCTGGATAATTTAACTTTTCTAAGGCATCATTAATGGCTAAATCATGCCAATCGGGGTTCAATTCAAAGGCTTTTTCATAGGCAACCAGTGCTTCTTCATAGCGCTCGGCTTGCATCAAAACATCGCCTTTTTGTCTCCAGATCCAATCTGGAGTTTCGCCATATTGGTTAGGGCTATTATCAGCTTCAGGAAATTCGCTAAGCTGCTGATCATAGGCATCTAGAAGTTCCTGTTCTCGCCCTAAACGGACATAGGCTTTATTGCGATTTTCCTGGGCGGTTGCCTCCAGAAAGATCGCCTGGTTGTAGGTATCAATGGCCTCTGCATATCGCTCCAGGCTGAAAAGAATGTTGCCCTTGTCTCCGTAATAAGACCCTAATGCCTGGTCGTTTTCTGGATCGTCTTCTGCCTCTAAAAGGGCGATCGCCTCGTCATAGCTGGCGATCGCGTCTTCTGGTCGCCCTAGGTGAGCCAAAAGACTGCCCCGGTTTGCCCACAGACTACAGTGGTCCAACAACTCAACGTCCGGCAAATCAGCAAACCCTACCAGTGCCCGTTCGTAGCTGTCGATGGCTTCTGCAAACCGTTGGAGGTCATGTAGTGCTGCCGCTCGGCACGCCCAGGCTTGGCTATCATCTGGGTTTAGGGCCAGGATGCGATCGCAGGCAGCCAACGCTCCAGCATAGTTTGCGGTTTCTTGCTGCTGTTTGGCTAGCGCGTACCAGGCATCCCGGTGTTTGGGATCTAGCTCAACCGCCTGCTGAAACAGGGCGATCGCATCCTGGCGGGTAGACCAATTTTCTAACGCTGCTAACCCGGCCTGATAATAGTCCTCAGCACTTGAGCACTGTGGCAAAGCGTCACTCATACCAGTTGCACCTCCTCATTGTGGGAAAGGAGATGCACGACCCCTGCCGGGTCCGAGATCCAGTGGCCGGATAGCCACCCAAACGGTGTCCATCACCATACAAAAGGTGTGCGGCTTCTTCTAGCAACGCATCATTGCTAGTGCGATCGCTGAGTTCTCTAAGCGCATAGTCATAGTTTTCAGCAAAGAATTCGCTTTCTCTCAATGTTTCGATCCAGGTGTTTAAACCGCCTGCATCCATTGGTGCAAGTTTGATTTGAAAGCGGAGATCAAGTCTCTCCGGTACGAGCGAATGCTCAAACGAGGGGAGAAACCTGAAGTCAGTGGTCACCGCTTCAAGGGAGAGGATAGGGTCTGGGAAAAAGAGAACTTTTGCTCCTGCCAGTTCCATGAGTTCTCCATAGGACATGGATGCCCGGTCTGCTGTAGCAAACCAGGAATGGTTCCATTCCCAGATTGGCTTATCCACCACATAAAACTGCAAGATTCCTGACGTGGGGAACCCTTCTAGTGGAGGCACCTCGGCAAAATTGATCTGGGCTAGCAAGGGTGCTGGTTTGTCGTCAATGTGAGGATAGTCAGTTCCTTTGGGAAGATAAGGTCTTCCACCAAATTGGCTTTCCCAGGGTAGGGGTGAATTGCTTCCAGAAATCGTAGTTTCGATAGCAACAAAGGGCCGGATGGTAGATTCAATCGCTGCAATTTCTGCGTCTGAAATCTCTTCCCGCAGGATTGCACGGAGCGCTTCACCACAGCCTAAATCCTCTAGTTGATAGTTGGTCATTTGCCCGAATTCAGAATCAGTTTGTGAACCTTACCTGTGTGATAGAGCGCGATCGCCAAATCTAACCTGGATTGAAGGATGCGACTCACGCTGCCATCGGGATTGGGAGGATTCCCCAGAACAATGAGTGAAGTGAACCCCGCGCTTCGGACAGGAGATGGAAGAATTTAAGAGAATTCTTCCTGAATCTTATCATTCTTTTCGGTTCTCCCGTTAGTACTGTGATAACTTTATTTAATCAGAGAAGCAGGCTAATAGTCTTTCTCGAAAATTGTTGAAATTGACAAAGCCATAAGCTTGCCGTTTAATCAATTTAATTCGGTTGTTGATTCCCTCCATTG
>CAZIXH010000047.1:0-4747 GCA_964543055.1 uncultured bacterium | reverse complement strand
GGTGATCGCGCTTTCGGTCCCACTCTGGCTGCTTGGAACTGGCAGCCGCTGCCAGGGACGCCGACCAGTGCATTCACCAACTAGTCCAAGAATAGGGCTCACCAGCGGAGCAGGGCGGTGAAGACCAGCAAGACCCGTCGCCTCGCCACGCAGAGGTGAGAAGATGGCTTTGCGCTCTTAGCGCACCACCAGGGCGCGGTAGTTGTCCAGCCAGGCGTGGAGGCGTTCGACCTGATAGCGTTTTCGGCTGGCGGGATGGTGCTTAGGTTTAGGGCCGCGTCGTCGGTTCTTGAACTGGCGCTCAGGGGCGGAGGCGCAAATGCCCTAGGCCCTAAGCCCGCAGCGTAGAGGGGTAGCGTCGAAGGCTTTGTCCATCGCCATTGGGGTCAAAGCAATAACCCCCTCGAGGTTTCTCGAGGGGGTCGGGGTGGGCAAGATGCAAACAGGGTTCAGTTGCTGGCCAGGAGCTGCGGTGTGGCGGTGACGGTCAGGCTCTGGCCCTCGCGCCAGATTTTGAGCGTGACCGGCTGGCCTGCGGCACCCTCTAGCACCCCCCGCAGGTCGTTGATGTCCTGGATGGGGGTACCGTTTACCTCCTGGATAACGTCCCCGTTCAGGCCCAGCTGCTGTACCGAGCCGTCCGGAGCCTGCACCTGAAGGAACTTGGTTGGTGCTTTCAAACCGGCCTTCTCGGCGGGAGAGCCTTTTTCAACGCTCTGCACCATCAGACCCTCCTCGGGCAGGTTGTTGGCCTTCAGGGTCTGGGGATTGTAGGCGGCCAGGGGCACCACCGATACCCCAAGGCGTGGGCGGGAGGCCAGAATCTCCTTGTCGCTGATGTTTTTACCCTGCTCGAGCTGTTTGAGGTACTGTTTGGCCAGGTTGATGGGAATCGCAAAGCCCACACCAGCGTTCTGAGCGTTGCCAAACTGCCCGGACGGCGAGATGATGGCGGTGTTGATGCCGATGACCTGGGCCCTCGAGTTGAGCAATGGCCCACCAGAGTTCCCTGGGTTAATGGCGGCGTCGGTCTGGATCAGGGTGGGCACCAGCGCATCCACTGCGCCGGGATTGCGGCGCACCGCCGAGACGATACCGGTCGAAACGCTGTAGTCGAGCCCAAAGGGGTTCCCGATGGCGATGGTTTTCTCGCCTACCCGTACCTGATCGGAGTCGCCCAGCGCTAGGGGCTTGAGCAGTTCTGCAGGGGCCTGTACCTGGATAACCGCCAGGTCGAGTGGCTGGGCCGTGCCCAGTACCTTAGCGGTGTAGCTCTTGGGGCTGTCCTTGAACCGCACGGTGATCTGATTGGCCCCCTGCACCACGTGGTAGTTGGTCAGGATGTGGCCTTCCTTGTCCAGCACAAATCCCGAGCCGGTGCCTTGTTGGGGCTGGGGTTGCAGGAAGGGGGCGAAGGGTTGCAGGTTGTCGGGCAGGCTGGCCGCGAGGTTGCTGCGTACCGAGATGTAAACCACCCCCTCGCTGGCGGTCTGGGCGATCTCCACGGTGTTTCGCTCATCGGCCAGCAGACCCTGGAGGCTGCTCGGCGCTGGGCTGGGGGCCGTGCTGGACTGACCCTGGCTAAACGCGAACCACAAGGCCGAACCCGAAAGCACCGCCACCGCCAGCAGGCTGGAGGTTTTGAGTACTGTGTTCTTCATGGCTGTTTCTCCTTGGCTTGCCTGGGCAAGCACAGCCTGAAGGGTAGTCGGTCGTGGTTTAAGTTCGGTAAAGGTCGGCCAACCGAGAGCGAAGCCTGAGGAGTAGCCATCCCGTTCAACCCACCCGGCGGGTGGCTCTTCTGGATTGCTTCGTCGGCCTCTGGCCTCCTCGTAAAGATGTGGTCTGCCCGAGGGATGGCCTGGTAAGCGCCATCTTGTTGACCTTCGGTTCGGGTTGTTGACCACCCCTTCGGACACCCTTCAGAAGTGAGCCCAAAGACTGATGCTGTGAGCGCGGCTTGGTGGAGCAAAAAGATTGCTGGACGACCACCCTTACACGGGGTTGGTTCAGGACCTTCTGAAGAGAACCAGATAGAGCGCTGCAAACGCCAGAACAATGCCGATGTTGACGGCCAGTCGCTCCCAGAATCGGCCCCTCAAAAACAGGTAATCTACCGCAACTACCACGATAACCAGGGCCAGAACATAAAGCGCGGTGATCAAAGTTTTTGACATCCGTCAACCTCGAGGGAAGCCTCTAGCCCATGCTCTGCGCGAGCAGATACAGGTTCAAACCGATGATCACCGCCGCCACCAGCCAACCCGTCAGCCTGATGGGTCTACTGATCACCAGGTCACCCATGAGCCGGGGGTTGCCGACGAACAGGAGCAAGGGCACCAGGGCAAAGGGAATGGCGAAGGAGAGCACTACCTGCGAAATGACCAGCACCTGGGTGGGGTCGAAACCCAGGAGAATCACCGCAAACGAAGGAACCAGGGTCACCAGCCGCCGCACCCAGAGGGGAATGCTGAAACCCACAAAGCCCTGCATCACCACCTGCCCGGCCAGGGTGCCCACGGTGGTGGAGGACAGACCCGAGGCCAGCAGGGCTGCGGCAAAGACCCCTGCCGCCAGCGGCCCCAGCAGGGGAGAGAGGGTCTGGTAGGCGGTAGTGATGTCGGCAACGTCGGTGCGGCCCGTGTGGTGAAAGGTGGCAGCCGCCGCTACCAGCATGGCCATATTCACAAAGCCCGCAATGGAGAGGGCCAGCACCACGTCCATGTTGCTATAGGACAGCAGTTTGCGCTTTTGCGCGACATCGTGGACGGGAATGCGCTGCTGCGAAAGGGCCGAGTGCAGGTAGATTACGTGGGGCATCACGGTGGCACCCAGGATGCCCACCGCCAGCAGTACGCTCTCGCTGCCCTTGAACTGCGGTACAAAGCCGGTCACGAGCCTGGGGTCGGGGTGGGCGAAAAACAGCTCCAGCAAATAGGCGGCAGCAATCACCCCTACCAGCACGGCGATGGCCGCCTCGAGCGGGCGGAAGCCGTAGCGTTGCAAGCCCAACAGCGCTAAGGTGGCCAGCGCCCCCAGCACGGCCCCCCAGACCAGGGGAATGCCCAGCAGCAGGTGGAATCCCAGCGCGGCCCCGATAAACTCGGCCAGATCGGTGGCGATGGCTGCGAGCTCGGCCTGGACCCAGTAAGCGTAGCGAACCCAGGGCCGATACTCCTGCCGAACCACCTCCGGTAGGCTTTTCCCGGTGGCGATGCCCAGCCGGGCCGAGAGGCTTTGGATCAGCATGGCCATCAGGTTGGAGAGGAGCACCACCCACAACAGCAGGTAGCCAAACTGAGCCCCGGCCTGGATGTTGGTGGCGAAGTTGCCGGGGTCCATATAGGCCACACTGGCTACGAAGGCCGGGCCCAAAAAGGGCAGCAATCGGGCCAGACCGCGTTTCTGGGAGTGGCGTTCCAGTACCTGCAAGGCTTCTTGCTGGGTTTGTTGATCGCTCAGGGGGCCGTGGTTGAGCATCTGGCTACCTCGGCCTGGGGCCTTCGCGGCGGTAGGGCAGCGGTACGTACTGCACGCTGGGGCGGTTGCCCCTGGGCTGGGGGTAGAGCTCCATCAGGTTGTAGACCTCGGCCGGCATCTCGGTGGAAATGGGCAGGCCCATGCTTTTGGCTTCCTCGGCGCTGATGGGATAATCGTGGGTCCAGGTGCCCTGCGAAAGCTTGTGGGCCAGGGCCTCGGCCTGGGTTTCATCCAGGTGTTTTTGTAACAGGTTTTTGGCGGTGGCCTTGACCTGTAGCAAGGCCTTTCGGGCCTGGTCGGCCATGATCAGGGTTTCGTCGTCAATTTTATCGATCGGTTTTTGCTCCAGCACCTTCAGAATGGAGACGGCGGGATACTGCCCAAGCTGGGGGTCTACCGGGCCCAGCACTGCGTTGGCATCCATGACAATCTCGTCGGCAGCCAGGGCAATCAGGGTTCCCCCCGACATGGCGTAGTGAGGCACAAAGACCGTGACTTTGGCCGGGTGGCGCAGGAGGGCCTCGGCGATCTGTTCGGCAGCCAGCACCAGGCCGCCCGGGGTGTGCAGCACCAGATCGATGGGCACCTGGGGGTCGGTGAGGCGAATGGCCCGCAAGACCTGCTCGGAGTCGTCAATGTCAATGTAGCGCGAGAGGGGCAGCCCCAGCAGGGCAATGGCCTCCTGCCGGTGAATCAGGGTGATGAGGCGGCTATTCCGGCGACGCTCCAAAGCCTGGAGGCTGCGGGCTCGAGCCAGCTCCAGCATCTGCCGCTGAAACAGCGGACTCAGGAACGAAAGCAGCAAAAAAAGCCAGAAAAGGTTGTTCAGGATTTCCATGCGTAAACCTCCTTTACATTGCAGGGTGGCCAGGACGGTATGTCGGGTCGCTACCTGACACCCTCATCTTGACCCAACGGCGGCCAGGGCCAGAAGTCCTCGAGCCAGAGCCTGAGGGTAGCGGTCAGCGGTACGGCCACCAACATCCCCACCACTCCGGCAAGGCGTTCTCCCAGCAACAAAGCCAGCAACACCGTGACCGGGTGCAGCGAGGTGCTCTGCCCCACCAACAGAGGGGCCAGCAGGTGTCCCTCGAGCTGGGCCGCACCCAAAAGCACCAGCAAAGCCTTGAGCACCATCAGCCCCCCCAGCGGGAGGGCGGCAAACACCACCATCACCGCACCCAGGGCCAGGCCCAGGTAGGGAATGAGCTCCAGCACCCCCACCAGCATGCCCAGCGGTAAAGCCAGCGGCACCCCCAGCAGGCTC